>NZ_JBQSYD010000012.1:0-112239 GCF_052378905.1 Halomonas sp. AOP22-C1-8
CCGTGGGCGACGACGCCCGTGAAGGCGACACCGTCACCTTGACGGTGGGCGACGAGACCTTCACCGGCCAGGTAGACGCCGACGGCAACTACGCCATCGACGTGCCGGGCAGCGTGCTGGCCGACAACGACACCGTCACGGCGGACGTCACCGGCACCGACGCGAACGGCAACGGCTACGACGCCGAGACCAACCGTGGCTACGGGGTCGACCTAGCCCCAGTAGCTAAAGATGGACAGCTGGCAGGAAAAGAAGACAAGCCCTTGGACATAACATGGGATGCTTTCAATATATCAGACGCAGATTCTGCTGATGAAGAGCTGGGAGTAACCATCACTCGGTTGCCTGAAGCAGGAGCATTGCAATACAAAGCTGCCGATGGAAGTTGGAAGAGTGTTGAAGAAAATAGCCACTTCACTAAAGCCCAGATCGACGCAGACGAGCTGCGCTTTATGCCGGCAGCTAACGAATCCGGCTTCGACGGCTATGGTGGCGAAGGGGTAGGTAATCAGCAGGCTGATTACGCGCAGTTCAGCTTTATACCTACGGACGCGCGTAACGAGGGTAAAGAGGCAACGCTTGCTATTAATATCAAGCCCGTTGCCGATGCGCCTGATGTATCAATTACGCTAGGGGAAACGGTAGCTTCCGAGCGCGAAACAGCCATTACGGTCAAGCACGGCAACGTCACGATTGATATCCGGGGAGATGAGATTGCTGCTACGGGTATTGATGGCAAAATTATCAAGCCTCCGTTTAGCGATGGAAACTTGAACCCGGGAAGCGCCAATAATACGCATGGTGCTGATGTAATTGCCTTGATAGGCGACTTCAATAAGCTGGTAAGTGGAAACCAGCCTGTTAACTCTATCAACGGGGATAACAAGGATTATGTCTATCTGAGCAAACCTTATGGCAGTTACTCAGTGGCTTTTGGTGAGGAACATCAGAACTCTGGTTATGATGGAACTATTACCGATAAAGCTACTGGTATCCAAATCAGCCTAAACAACATCAAGGGCCTCATTTTTGGTGATGGGCATACCATGATGCCGATTGATGCGGAGACAACGATTACCCAAGAGGGCTTTGACATCGTTGAGCTGGATGTATCCGCGAAGCTTGTGGATACTGATGGCAGTGAGTCCTTGTCAGGCATCACACTATCGGGTATTCCAGATGACGTCATCGTAACCAGTCAAGCAGGTATTGAGGTCAGCAAGCAAAGTGATGGTAGCTGGTTCATCAATAATCCCGATGGTCAAAATCTCACCGATCTAGGCCTGCAGATGCAGGTGCCGCTTAGTGCCGGTGCGTTCGATGTGGTGGCAAGTGCAACATCGAAAGAGGTTGTGGGCTTCAATGATGACGGTACGCCGATCGTCATTGATACAGCAACCAGCACGGCGACCACAGGCATCGAGCAGTACAATATCATCGTCGGCTCGCCCGGGAATGACGGAATCGAAGGCAGTAGTGGCAACGATATCATCATCGGTGACGTGGCTGGCCTACAGCTCGTGCCGGGGGCGGATTACAACATTGCCTTTATGGTCGATACCTCAAGCAGTATGGGTGTCAAAGGCATCGAGGATGCCAAGGCCTCTCTGGCGGAAGTTTTCAATGCATTAAAGAACAGCGCCATTGGCGATGATGCAGGTAAGGTCAACATCTTCCTGACTGACTTCAATACGCAGGTGGGTAAGACCGTAAGCGTGGATCTGAAGGATGCAGGGGCGTTGGCAAAACTGCAGGAGGCTCTTGGTGGCATGAAGTACGTGCATAATAAGGGAACCAATTACGAAGACGTCTTCAAGACGGCCGCCAACTGGTTCCATGGTGACCAGGTTCAAGGTAACCCGGGTACTAATCTGACGTATTTCATCACGGATGGTGCGCCAACGTTCTATCAGAGAAATGAGGCAACTAAGGTCGAAGTAGGTATCAAAGGAAGAAATAGCTGGTCTGTTGATCTCGATACTTTTGATTACACACCAGGCACTGTCTATACATTAAATATCGGAGGCATCAATCGGGCAGTAATTAATTCAGAAGGAAGTGTTATAAAATGGACCTATTCTTCAGGAATTTTTGGCTGGGGAGCGGGCTGGTCTTCTGAAGTCATTGGTAAAGTTGGCGCTGATGGGCGAGGAGAGTACAAGATATCGGAACTTGGTGGCAACGGCAGCAGTACGACTGAGGAGGTGCTTACCAGCTCAAAAGCCGCATTTGCGCTGTTGGATGGACTGTCCGACATCAATGCTATCGGTATCGGGCCAAGCCTCAACGAAAGCTCACTGAGCCAGTTTGATTCTGACGGCATCGTGCAGGCGAACATTGACCCTGAAGATTTGGCTGATGCCATCTTAGGCCAGAACACTACGCTGCCATCGGGCGACGATGTCATCAAGGGCGGCGAAGGGAATGACATTCTCTTTGGCGACCAGATCAAGTTTGCAGGTATCGAAGGAAACGGCTTGCCGGCCATGAAGGCTTACATTGCCGATAAGTTGGGTATCGACGACCCCAATGCGCTGTCAGCACAGCAGATTCATGAATACATTACCGAAAACCATGATGAGTTTGGTCGTTTGGGAGGAGCTACTGGCGGTAACGATATTCTCATCGGTGGTGAAGGGGACGATATTCTCTTTGGCATGGGTGGTAACGATACGCTGGTAGGCGGAACGGGTAACGACATCATGTACGGCGGCAACGGTGCCAATACCACCTTCGTCTGGGAAAGTGGCGACCAAGGTTCTCTTCAAGCACCCGCTGTCGACCAAGTCATGGATTTCCACGTGGGGCGCTTTACCGGTAGTGATTCTGCCGACCGCCTTGATCTGGCCGATTTACTGCAAGGAGAAGACAGCGGCAACATCGATCAGTACATCTATGCTGAGCAACAGGGCAGCGATACGGTGCTGCATATCAAGTCAGATGGTGGCTTGAATGCCGGTGGCGACAATGCCGATCAGCGGATCGTGCTCAAGGATGTCGAGATGCCGCAAGGAGGCAACTCATCAGACTTCATTCAGAGCATGTTGAACGACGGGCAGCTAAAGATTGATCTCTGATATGCCATCGTAGTGTAACGAAGCTTCACCTGTTCTTAACGGGTGGAGCTTTCGCCCCTTTAGGATGCTAATGCTGAGGAAAGCTTGCAACATGTATTTCGACGATGAACAGTTATTACGCTGGATGAAAGGCGATAAATCCGCCGTTGAATTCATTGAAATGATCTGTGACGTAGCGCACAAATGGGATGATCTGATCGACAGAGATAAAGAGCTTAATGACGATAGCATCAATAAGCTCTTTTTCGACTTGCTGATCAGGCTGCCTCGCAACGTGTTTTACCGAAAGAATTTCGAGCATCTGAACTCGGTGCTGATGAATGCTATTTCCAACTGGCAGATTGCAACAGAGATGGAAAGGGAGGGAGGAGATTATGAAACAAGTATCGCCTTTATTCTGCGATCTTCCTATATTGATTTAATTACACAGGCTGCGATGCTCACAGGTGGTAATCAATGGGCATGTAATGTCGGCAAACAAGCACGGGCGATTACGCATAACGAGACCTACGAAGGCTATTTAAAAAACTTAACGAAGGAGAAGCAGGAACGAGCGGCAAGACAGTCGTAAGTATTGAGTGTCTATCCCCAACCTGTAAAGACACTATGTTCTATATCAAACGCAATACCCAAGGCGAGATCATAACGCTCAGCAACGAGCCAACGCCTGAGTGTCGTGAGTCTCTCTCCTCTGATTCGCCCGAAGTGCTGGCTTTTCTTGCCAACCAGCCAGGGTCAGCGGCTAATTTCCTTGCTTCTGACTTGGCCTTTGTGCGCGTAGTCGAAGATATCCTGGGTGTGCTGCTGGAGAAAGGGATTATTTCCTTTACCGATTTGCCCATTGCCGCACAGGAAAAGGTAATAGAACGGCAGTCGCTGCGGGCTAAAAATGAGGTCGGTTTATTAAGCGACGACGATACTATTTAAAAGCCGCCGTCGCTTGTTTCTGTTAAATCGGGGGCTAAAGACGTACACCCGGGCCAGTAACGCCATCCATACCACTTAAAAAGGCATGCATTAATTCCTGCGGTTCAGTGACACCCTCGGCAATGACTTGAATCCCCAGTGAATGACACAGCGTGGCCATCCCCCGCACGATGGTTTGTTGCTCGTGGGAGGTATCCAGCCCACGGATTAGGCTGCTGTCTATTTTAAGATACGACAGCCCTATATCGTGCAGTTCCGCAAGCTTGTTGAAGTCTGCTCCGACATGTTCAATGCCGAACTGACAACCCAGTGGACGCAGCGTGTTACACAGCCCGCGCAGGCTTGTGAGTGCTTGCAGGTTCAGCGTAGCGGGCACTTCAAAGCAGAGCCTAGCGGCCAGCATGGGTGCGCCTTCAAGCAGTGCTCGAAGCTCTGTGACAAATTGCGCATGGGTAATGGACGCCACCGAGAGATTAATGCCCAGGCGTTGCTCGGGTTGTGTTTCAAGCTGGGCCAGCGCGGCCTTCACTACTGCCAAGTCAAGCCTAGGTTCTAATCCGAACCGCGTCACCCAAGGGATAAAAATACCGGCGGCTTGCCACTGTTCGCCTAACGATAACCGGGCCGGGCACTCGTAATGAAGCACATGATTTTGCTCATCCACTACCGGGAAATAGGCGAGTTGTGGGCCTTGATCAATAGCGTTGATCAAAGCGGCTCGCCACTCTGCATGGGTAGTGAATAGCGAGTGATGTTGGTGATGTCGAATAACGATACGGTGATATGCGCTGTCACTTTCCGCCTCGGCCAGGGCTGCGTCCAGTGCTGCTAACAAAAGGCCACGTTGGTCATTCGCGGAGTAGGGCGTAATCGCGGCGGGTAGGACCACATCGCTTGCCAGTGCAGCCGTGTGATCGAGCGCTTGTTGTAGTGCTACTTTTAGCGCCTCAGCGTCTTCAGCTAATGGGATAAGTAAGGCAAAATCGCTTCCGTTCAAACGACCAATCAGCGGAGACTCGCTGGTAGTATCCAATGTCGCCAGTTGCATCACCAGTGCGCGCAGCAACTGGTCAGTTGTCTGATGTCCCAAACGCTCATTGAGCTTATCCAACTCATTGACGCGCACCATTACCATCAAGCCGCTGGCACGCGCTTCATCGCTTTCCAATAAAGCGCTTAATCGTCCCATAAACACATCGCGGCTTAGCGCATCGGTGACAGGGTCATGCTGCAAGCGGCGGCGTAGCTCATCAAGCTTTTGGCTTTCACTGTTAAGCATTTGATGCACATTGGCAGACAACTGGTTCATGGCTTGAGCCAACTGACGTAGCTCCAACGTGCGGGGTTCGCTAATGGTGGTAAAGCGCTGCGCGCTGATATCTTGAGCCTGAGCCACTACACGGTTAAGAGGCCGCTGGATACCACGTACAATGACCAGAGCCAACGCCAGGCTAACGGCACCGGCGAGAAGAAACCAGCCTGCTAATTCTAGTGTGCTGCGCCAGAGTGAGTCATAGGCAAAACTATGCTGGCTCTCTAGTTCCAGCGTACCAAACTGCCGCCAACCATCTTGAACGGTTGCTACACCGCTGGGTACATCAAAGTCAATTAGCTGCCGAAACCATTGTGGCACACTGCCCTGGTAGCTTTGTGCCGAGCGCTCAATCAACACGGTGCCGTCGGTGTCGCGTAGGCTGATCCGCCGGTAGTAGCCGGTATCAAACTGTGCCGCAACGAGTAGCTCCAGGGTAACCGTGTCTTTATCTAGCTGGCTCATGGAAAGCGCAAGGGCGGTGGCATTGTCTGAGTTTTTAATGCGCACTTCCTGCTCAATATAGTCACGGCTGGAGGTGATGCTGACCGCCAGACTGCCTATAAATGACAGCAGCAGCAGCGCAATAATCGCAAGCCAGAGCTGTTTGATGAGTGACAGGGCACCTAATGACATCGTTTCTGGTCCTTGTTAGATAAAGCCTTGTGATTGCATACGCTCAAGTACGCTGCGCCAGCGAGATAGCCTTGCCAATGGGTCAGCACGCGACTCGGACGAGCCGCCCGCCCATAGCCCTTCGCTATTAAAACTGAAGAGTGGATCAAGATCGGTACGTTGAGAGGCGGGGGTGATAGACGGTGCAATATTATCAAGTACCAGCGGCTCGGCATTCGGTGTCGAATAATAACCCAGCACCATGTGGGCTTGGGTGATCTGGCTGCGCCCGATACGGGCGCGCACGTAGATCATCCGCAGTCGTTCCCCCGGCACTCCTAGCTGCTTGAGCGTTATATATTTAGCGATGGAGTAATCTTCGCAATCTCCACGGCCATTACCCATCGCTTCAAGCGGTGTGGCCCAGTAGTCCTTTTCACCCCATACCACTATGTCATCGACCCAGCGGATACGGCGGTTGAAGAAGTCGTTGACCTCGCGCAGCTGCATTTGGACATCCTGACCCCGCAGACGCTCCAGCAGGGCAAACCACTCCTCAAGCACGGCAAGGCCTGCTTGCCCATACGCTTGCTGCATACTTTGGCGTAGGCGTTCAGGGTCAAACGCCGCCGCAGGCGTTGGGTGAATGCCTAAACCAGCACCTAATAGTAAAGCACCCGCCGTTGCCAGGAATTGGCGGCGGGGAAGCGTAAAAGAGGAAGGATGTAAAGGCGCGGGCATGAGTCGCCATCGTCATATAAGAGTCTGCCAAGACTACAAGCTGTCGCGCTGAACTTCTACCTTTGCTTAATGATATATAACTACTGTACCGATACCTGATAACCACCGCCCAAAAGCGGTTCAAGCTCAGGCCACACGTTATCCAGAATCATAGGCTGTGCCTCGGCCGTAGGGTGGATGCCATCCTCCTGCATAAGCTGTTCGTTAAGTGCCACACCCTCTAATAAAAACGGCAACAGCGGCACGTCATACTCTTCGGCCAGGGAGTGGTAAACGCCGGTAAAGGCATCCCGGTAGGCCTGGCCATAGTTGGGTGGGATATCGATACCTAACAGCAGTACCTGAGCATCAACCTCTTGGCTTTGCTCAATCATACTGGCCAGGTTAGAACGCATCTGATTGGGTGCCAGCCCACGCAAACCATCGTTGCCCCCCAACTCCAGTAGCACGATATCAGGCTGCTGCTTCTCCAAAATGGCGCTAAACCGCTGTAATCCACCTGAGGTGGTTTCGCCGCTAATACTGGCATTGACCACGTCTGCTTGGCCGCTCAGACGCTCTTCTAGCAGAGGAACCCAGCCTTGCTCGTGCTCAATACCATAAGCAGCACTCAGGCTATCACCCATAACGAGTACGGTGGGAGGCTCACTTGCGTTGAGCGCAGGAACGCTTAAGGTGACTATCAGAACCACCAGATAGCCGGTTACCATACGGTTACGTTTTTGCCATGTCACAGGGATGCCTCGCTTCATGCCTTACTCCTCAGATAAAGCTGCATACTCGTCCAGCGCTGATGCGTCGCCACAAGCAGACAGTCACTCTATCACTGACGGTATTGCGCAGAACAAGGTTCCCCATGCTGCGTTGGGTCGGCCTGTGCTGCATGCAGAAATGCTATCGAAGAAAGTGACCAGTGGCGAACGCACGCTAACCATTCTGGATCAACTGTCGTTAAGCGTAGCAGCCGGAGAGAGCGTTGCCATTTTAGGTAAAAGCGGGGCTGGAAAATCAACACTGTTGGGTCTGCTCGCCGGGTTGGATACCCCCAGCGATGGCGAACTCACGCTGTTTGGTAAGGCGCTTAGTCGTTTGGATGAGGATGGCCGCGCGGCGTTAAGAGCTGGGCGCGTGGGCTTTGTGTTCCAGAACTTTCAACTGCTACCCACCTTAAGCGCGCTAGAGAATGTGTTACTGCCTTTGGAGCTTTCGCCGCGCGCCGGAGAAGACCATATTGCCCAAACATGGCTTGCTAAAGTGGGGTTGGGTGAACGTGTAGACCATCTACCCAAGCAGCTTTCAGGCGGCGAGCAGCAGCGGGTAGCGATTGCCCGGGCGTTTGTCACCGACCCTGAACTGGTGTTTGCGGATGAGCCGACCGGCAACCTCGACCCTGATACCGGCGCTCAGGTGATCGACCTGCTGTTTACCTTGAATCACGAGGTTGGAACAACGCTTATCCTGGTCACCCACGACCACGCTTTGGCACGCCGCTGTGATCGATGCCTGCAGTTAACTCAAGGCAAGCTATTACCCTTTGTACCTGCTGAACCCGGTGTGGCAGGAGACGGGCAATGAGCGATATGCCATGGCGGCTGGCCGCCAGAAGCTTAAGGCGTGACTTACGCTCGGCGGATGTTCGTGCGCTCTTTGTCGCCCTTGTGCTGGCGGTTGCCGCCTCCACGATGATCGCTTTTTTTCTCGACCGGTTAGAGCGTGGCCTTGAGCGTCAGGCTGGGCAAATGCTGGGAGGGGATATCGTATTGGAGCAGCGCACCCCTTTTTCAGAAGAGCTACGCACGACGCTGGAAGAGGCAGGCTTTACGCTAAGCGACCAGGTCGGGCTGGTATCCATGATTAGCTTAGGGGACCGTTTTCAACCAGCTAGCCTTAAAGCCGTGGACGACGTGTACCCGCACTATGGCGTATCGCGTGTCGATTTAGGGGAGGGAACCGAGCAGATAGCCTCCGGGCCACCAGCGGGAGAGGCATGGGCAGACCCGCGCTTGGCGCAGCTCATTGAGATAGAGCTTGGCGACCGTGTAAAGGTAGGGCGAGCCGAGTTAACGATCAGCGGGATTATCGAACGGGAAGCGGATCAATCCGCGGGCTTTAGTAATTTTAATCCCCGTTTGATGCTCAATACGGCGGACCTGGAAGCAACCGGTCTTGTTCAGGAGGGCTCGCGTGTCGAGTTCGAATTATTGGCGGCTGGGCCTCCTCAAGCCCTCGACACTGTGCAGGGATTACTTACCGAGTTGCGCCAGCAAGGGGTCGAGGTGCGTGATGTTCGAGTAGACCGGCCGCAATTAGGTAACGCATTGCAACGCGCAGACAGCTACCTGGGGCTGGCAGGGCTCGCCGCCGTACTGCTGGCCGGAGTCGCGGTCGCCATGTCAGCAAAGCGCTATGTTGAACGCCATTTGGACACGGCAGCGTTGCTCCGCTGCTTTGGCGCCAGCCAGCAACAGCTTGTCATGCTGTTTAGCCTACAGCTTATCGGGCTGGCGTTGGCGGCATCCTTGCTTGGCGCCCTGTTCGGCGTGGCAGGGCAGGCGCTGTTGCTGCACTTACTCGCCAGCTTTTTACCTATAACCTTACCGCCGCCAGGCATTATGCCGCTATGGCTGGGCGTATTAACGGCAATGGCGGTGCTTGTAGGGTTTGCCGGGCCAACGCTATTACGCATTAAACAGGTAAGTGCGCTGAAAGTGCTGCGTCGAGAGTTGGACCCTTTGCCTCCTGCCGCCTGGTGGGTAGCCGGTGTTGCCGCTATCGTATTTGGCGGCCTGCTATGGCTCTATTCCGGTAGTGCGCCTTTGGCGGTCGCCCTGCTATTGGGGGGAAGCATCATGCTCAGTGCGCTTTGGGGCATCAGCGCGCTGCTACTCAATGGCATTCTTCACGGCATAAAAAAACTAACGGGCACAAGCGAGTGGATGCAGGCATTGCGCCTGGGCGGGCGCCAACTAGCGCGTCGCCGCCAAGCAGGCGTGGGCCAACTGCTGGCATTCTCTGTCACGTTCTTTGCCATGGCGATGATCGTACTGGTGCGTGGTGACCTGCTTTCAACCTGGCAGGCCCAGTTGCCCGATGACATGCCCAACTACTTCGCCATTAATATCCAGCCTGATGAGCGTGACCCCTTTGAGCAAGCCGTGGCGCCCCGTGTTGATATCCAAAGCACGCTGTATCCCATGGTGCGTGGGCGTATTACCTCTATTAATCAGCAGCCCCCAATGAACGCTGTGCCAGAGGATGCCAGAGGCGATGGCGCACTGCGCCGCGAGCTAAACCTGACCTGGCAGGCCGAGCTGCCTGAAGATAACCAGATAGTGGCGGGAGAGTGGTTCTCCAACGAAGCACCCGCTGATGAGCTACCTGTTGATAAACCACAAGGCTGGCTAGGCGCGGTTGATGCAGTATCTGCCGATACCGTGCCTGTTTCCATTGAAGAAGGCTTGGCGGACCGGCTGGGACTATCACTCAACGATACGCTCACCTTCTCTGTGGGCGGTGATGAGCTGATGACGCGTATCACCAGCGTGCGCAGCCTCAATTGGGATACTTTTAAGCCCAACTTCTTTTTGATTTTCCCGCCGGGCGTGTTGGAGTCGTTTGGACATAGCTATATCACCGCGTTTCATCTGCCTGATGAGGAGCAAGGCCTAATTCGCCAACTGGTGAGCGACTTCCCCGGTGTATCGTTAATAAACGTTGATGCCATTTTAGGCCAGGTACGTGATGTGCTAACTCAGGTAACGCGTGCCATCGAGCTTGTACTGGTACTGGTGTTGTTGGCGGGTGTCAGCGTGCTCTATGCTGCCTTGACCGCAAGCCAGCCGGTACGCGCCCATGAAAGTGGCCTACTGCGTGTCTTTGGAGCAGGTCAGCGAATGATTTCCCGCGTCCAAGGGGCTGAGTATGCCCTGTTGGGGTTTGCCAGCGGTTTAATGGGCGCTGTACTGGCCGAAGTCGCGACCGCCGCACTCTATCTCTACTGGCTAGAACTACCGCCGCGCTTTCACCTCACCCTTTGGCTAACGCTACCCCTTGGCGGCGCGCTACTGATCGGATTTATCGGCCATGCGTTATCGCGTGGGCTACGCCGTCAAGCGCCTGCGGCGAGCCTGGGTTTGCTCGGTGAGGCCTAGGGATATGACTGACTAAAATTAAATCCAGCAAAGCGATCCAACCGCCATGAGTGGCATTCATGCAGTACCTGACGCGGATGCGATGAAAGTCGCGTCCGGCTGCGTTATGATAGCGGCCTGATTTCTTCCTTGAACGATCCTTATCTACGAGGTTTCCCGCCAATGTTCAGCCGTGATATGACAATTGCCGGATTTGATGATGCGCTGTTTGACGCCATGCAGAAAGAAGTGGCCCGCCAAGAAGCGCACATTGAGTTAATTGCTTCCGAAAACTACGCAAGCCCCCGCGTAATGGAAGCGCAAGGCAGCCAGCTGACCAACAAATACGCTGAAGGTTATCCGGGCAAGCGCTACTATGGCGGCTGCGAGTTTGTCGATATCGCTGAAAACCTCGCGATTGACTACGCAAAAGAGCTGTTTGGCGCCACCTACGTGAACGTGCAGCCGCACTCCGGCTCCCAGGCCAACAGCGCGGTATTTTTAGCGCTGGTTAAGCCGGGCGACACCATTTTAGGCATGAGCCTGGACGCAGGCGGTCACTTGACCCACGGCGCCAAGCCTAGCTTCTCTGGCAAGCAGTACAATGCGGTTCAGTACGGCTTAAACGAGCAAGGCCTGATCGATTATGATCAAGTCGCAGAGCTTGCCCGCGAGCACAAGCCGAAAATGATCATTGCCGGTTTCTCTGCCTACTCTCAAATTGTCGATTGGGCCAAGTTCCGCGAAATCGCCGATGAAGTAGGCGCTTACTTATTGGTTGATATGGCACACGTGGCGGGTCTGGTCGCGGCAGGCGTGTACCCAAGCCCCTTGCCTCATGCTCATGTGGTCACTTCAACGACACACAAAACGCTGCGTGGTCCGCGTAGTGGCGTGATTCTGTCAGCTGAAAATGATGCCGATATTGAGAAAAAGCTGCAGTCTGCCGTATTCCCCGGCGGTCAGGGCGGCCCGTTAATGCACGCGATTGCGGCAAAAGCGGTCTGCTTCAAAGAAGCCATGTCGCCTGAGTTTAAAGCCTACCAGCAGCAGGTCGTTAAAAATGCCAAGGTAATGGCCGGTGTGTTTATGGAGCGCGGCTTTGATATCGTTTCCGGCGGCACCGAAGACCACTTGTTCCTGCTCTCATTAATCAAGCAGGGCGTGACCGGTAAAGATGCTGATGCGGCACTAGGCCGTGCCCATATCACCGTTAACAAAAATGCCGTTCCTAACGACCCGCAAAGCCCGTTTGTAACCTCAGGCCTGCGTATCGGTACGCCAGCGGTAACTACACGTGGTTTTGGTGAAGAAGAGTGCCGTCAGCTTGCTGGCTGGATCAGTGACATCCTGGACGTATTGGCCAAAGGCGAAGACACCGGCGCTATTGAAGCCCAAGTGGCAGAGAAAGTGGCAGAAGTGTGTGGACACTTCCCGGTTTATAAGTAATTTAGAGAAGCGTGCAATGCACGACTGCGTTAAAGGCTAAACAGTTCTCCGGCTAGGGACGGCCAAAAACGGGCACCCGCAAGGGTGCCCGTTTTCTATTGTGCCTATCCAGCCAGCATCATCAGCCGCCTTGCAGGGTAGGGCAGAGCAGGGCGGCGCACCGCACTTCAATCGCTACCAAACAGGTCGCGTGTATAAACTTTCTCAGTAATATCGCTTAATTCGCTTGTCATTCGGTTGGCCAATACCACATCGCACAAATGCTTGAATGATGCCAAGTCGTTAATAACGGTAGACCCGAAGAACTCGCGCTGCTCCAGCACCGGCTCATAAACCACCACCTTAATACCCTTCGCCTTGATGCGCTTCATTACCCCCTGCATGGCACTGGCGCGAAAATTATCTGACCCCGTTTTCATGATTAAACGATACACGCCCACAACCTGAGGGTTTTGTTTGATAATACAGTCAGCAATAAAATCCTTGCGCGTGCGGTTGGCATCCACAATGGCCTGGATAATATTGCTGGGCACGTTCTGGTAGTTTGCCAATAGCTGCTTAGTGTCTTTTGGTAAACAGTAGCCGCCGTAACCAAAACTGGGATTGTTGTAATGCTGGCCAATACGGGGGTCCAGGCCCACGCCTTCAATAATTTGTCGAGTATCCAGGTTTAGGCTCTCGGCGTAAGTATCCAGCTCGTTAAAGTAGGCCACGCGCATGGCAAGGTAGGTATTAGCAAATAGCTTGATCGCCTCGGCTTCCGTGCTGTTGGTAAGCAGCAAGGGAATCTCCTGCTTAACCGCGCCCGCCAATAACAGCTCGGCAAATTGCTGGGCACGCTCCGAACGCTCGCCTACCACAATGCGCGAAGGATGCAGGTTATCGTAAAGTGCCTTGCCCTCACGCAGAAACTCGGGAGAAAAGAGCAGGTTTTGCGTATTAAAACGCGTGCTTGCACTGAGGGTATAGCCCACCGGTACCGTCGATTTAATCACCATGACCGCATGGGGATTAACGCGCATCACCTGCTCAATGACCGCCTCTACGCTTGAGGTATCAAATGTGTTCGTATCCGGGTCGTAATCAGTCGGGGTTGCGATAATGACATAGTCAGCGTTTTCATAAGCGACCATGGGGTCAAGCGTGGCATTGAAGCGTAAATCATCACGCTGTAGAAACGCCGAAATGTCTGGATCCTCAATCGGAGAAACACGCCTGTTCAACATGGCTATTTTTTCAGGCACAAGGTCTACGGCAGTTACGTCGTTCCGCTGCGCCAGCAGCATCGCGTTGGAAAGCCCAACATAACCCGTTCCGGCAACGGCGATTTTCATATCCATCTTCCTGCAGCGTGGTCGGTCGTCAGCCTGCCTAAAATGTGGGCAGAAATGTAAACATGGAAGCTAAAAGCGCTGAAAGCAATATGGCGGTTATCTCATATTATGTTGATAGCTGGTAAGTACGTCTTTTAAAAAAAGACTTATTACTCCTAAGCTTCTCGGCGGACAAGCATCCAACCTACCGCTGCAAGGCATGTTCTGGTATGCTGCCGCGATTAATTTTTTCCGCACGTGACGCCTCTTCGATTCAACGGTGAACCCTTCATGTCAAAGCAACATAGCGCAGACCTTAGCGACGTAATGCAGCTGCTGATATCGCTAACCGACCTAACCGCCGCAACATAAAGGTAGGCGCATCGCATGGCTGCGTTGAAAGGACTCCAAAGCAACGATTGGCTGCGTCGCATTATGCGCTGTTTCGACGCAGCCATCGCGGTTGGGGTGTCCACGCTGGTGCTATGGTTAATGCCCCATATCACCCTTAACGGCGAATACTACCTCTTCCTTATGCTTATAGGGTGCCTGTTATTGCCTGCCATGGGCGAACTAATGGGGCTTTATCAGCCGTGGCGCGGGCGTAGCCTTTTCAGCATGTTGGGCGCTTATGCCGTTAGTTGGTTAATTACTATCGTGCTGCTGAGCCTTTTGTTGGTGGCCACCCAAAATACCCAAAATTTTTCACGACTTTGGATGGGCGTTTCGTCGACCGCCGTACTGGTAATGGGCAGCCTAATGCGTTCGGCGCTCTATGTTTATCTCAGGCACCTGCGTTCCAAAGGTAAAAACCGAAAGCAAATTATTATTATCGGGCGCGAGGACAATCTTATCCGATTGGAAGGGCACCTGAATGCCATGCTATACGCAGGCTATGTGCTACAGCACGCCTATCTGGATGATGACTCAGACGATTTCCACAAGCGCTTGCATACGCTGGCTGAAGAGAGCACGTTCGAACGCAGCTTTGACGAAATATGGTTAACCTATCCGCTAAGTGATGGTGACAAAGTACGTTTAGTGTCTGCCAGCCTGATCAATATCCCTGTTAATGTTCGTTACTTCCCCGATCTTTCCGATATTCGCCTGTTAAATCACCGCATGGCTCAAGTTGTTGGCCTTTATTCACTAGAGCTTAATTACAGCCCCTTGGATAGCAGCCCGCTACGGTTTATCAAAAGTGTGGAAGATCGTCTCTTGGGGGGCGTACTATTTATTCTCTTTTTTCCTGTGATGCTGCTTATTGCCGCGCTGGTGAAATGGAAAATGGGCGGGCCGGTTTTGTTCAAGCAGCATCGTCACGGCATTGATGGAAAATGCTTTAAAATTTACAAGTTCAGAAGCATGAGCGTTCATCAATCAGACAAGACCCTTCAGGCCCATCAAAATGACCCGCGTATTACTCCCTTGGGCGCTTTTCTAAGGCGCACAAGCCTGGATGAACTGCCTCAGCTCTACAATGTACTGCAAGGCAGAATGTCGCTCGTTGGCCCACGCCCGCACGCGCTTGACCATAACCAGTATTATCAAGGTGTGATCCAAAACTACATGCAACGCCACCGCGTGAAGCCAGGCATGACCGGCTGGGCGCAGGTCAATGGTTACCGTGGTAATACCGATACACTAGAGCAGATGCAAAAGCGCGTAGAGCTTGATCTTTACTACATAGATAACTGGTCACTAGGCTTCGATTTAAAAATCCTCGCCATGACCATCACCCGTGGCTTTATCAATTACCAGCCCTGACCTCTTTGGCATTGGTTTAACCCCGGGAGGCCCGATAAACATTGTAGGAGCAGGCTTCAGCCAGCGAAGGGGTCGGGCCGGGAGTCCTTCGGCCTCCTTCGCCCAATGAATTGGGCTCCCACAATGTTTACCCAGCCCCAAAGGTCTGACAAACATTGTAGGAGCAGGCTTCAGCCAGCGAAGGGGTTGGCCCCCTCTGCCCCGACACTATTTATCACGGCGCTCCGAGGCAGGCACTGTGCGGCTGTGTGTCGTTAGTGCGGATTATTTGAGCGTTTACGTTGCCCAGGAGACCATTGTTTAGCAGCTAAAAATAGAGCAGGTTCGACCCCAAATCGGGCTGATAGTGCCTCGATATGGCGGCGAGTCAGGTCGCGTTTCCGATTAAGCACTTTTGAAACATAAGATTTGCTGCCGATTTCGGGAAGTTCGGCAGTGCCTAAGCCGTTCTGCTCCATTAGGAATTTCAGCATATCCACGCCATCCAGCGCCGCTATGGACTCGTTGAAGGCTGAGAACTCATGAGCTGTGTCCTCCCACTCCTCGATCACATCGGTAAGCCGCTCGATGAGAAAATCATTATCCTCATTTTCCTCGTCTAGCAGCGTTTCCACCAGGGCCAGCGCTTCTTCGTACTCAGCGCGATTATGGATTCGCACGAGGAAAGGCGCCTCTTTAAATAGTTTGGCAGCGGGTTGGATAATAGCAATTGCATTCATTATCTCTTCTCCTGTGCGTATTTTTTGCACAGCTTGTTGTACTCGGCATGAGTCACCAGGTGCTTGGCAAACAACCGTTGTTTATCAAAGTCTATAAAGGCAATAAGCCTAAGATTGTTGCCCCCTATGTCAACCACCCACCATTTGTCCACGTATTTGAAGTTATCCAGGCTTGGGAACACGACTTTCATTTTTTCTGGGCTACTGAATCGGGATGACCTCAATACTTTGTAGGTTTTGTCTACTGCGGCAGCATCGTTTGGAAACTTGGCCATAGCGTCAGCGAATGGCCCTCTTGATATAACTCTCATTGATCTACCTGGCTGCCAGTTGATGCCATATTGGTCCTCGGTGTCCTATTTGTCAACCAGCATTCTTTATGGGCGAAGGAGGCCGGAGGCCTCCCGGGGTTGGTTCAATCCCATCGCTGGCTGAAGCCTGCTCCCACAATGTTTACCAGGCCTCCCAGGGTTGGTTCAACCCCATCGCTGGCTAAAGCCTGTTCCTACAATGTTTGCCAGGCCTTTTGGGGTTGGTTCAACCCCATCGCTGGCTGAAGCCTGCTCCCACAATGTTTATCAGGCCTTGGGGAGTGGGCAGATAGTGTGGAAGTCTAATTCACCAAGCCTCAGAACTGGGTAAATATAGGGAAAACCAATCCATTAAACCTTCGGGGCTGGGTAAACGTTGTGGGAGCCCAGTTCCACTGGGCGAAGGAGGCCGGAGGCCTCCCGGGGTTGGTTCAACCCCATCGCTGGCTAAAGCCTGCTCCCACAATGTTTATGGTGCCTCCCGAGGTTAAGCTCGCCTAAAGCTTGCTCCCATAATGTTCAACAAGTCTCTAAGGCTTGGCATTGAGGGCTTCATTTCGGTGACGATGGGGAGGCTATGCTACTATTTGTGGCTTCCTGTACTGGTTAGGTTTCCCCGTTATGCTGAGTTCTCCACTGCCTGGCGCTGATCCGTTGCGCACGTTTACAAGTGCTGCTGTATTTTTAATGGGTGCGCTGGCGCTTGTGGTGCCTACGGGTTACTCGGTCGGGGCGGCGTTGTTGTTGCTGGGGAGCGCGGCACTACTGTTCAAGCGCGCTCCTTATTCGCTTGGCGCCTCGGACCGTTGGGTGATCCTGGCGTTAGCGCTCTATGGCTGTGTGGTGGGGGGTCTTTCAGTGGTTGATTTGGGGAGCAGCGGGTTTGATATACCCATGCGCTTTTTATTAGCGATACCCGTGTTGCTCTTGATAGTACGTTTTCCTCCGCGGCAGGCGTGCCTGTGGGCGGGTATGGCGGTAGGTGCTGGGGGCGCGGGTAGCTGGGCGTTATGGCAGAAATCCGTGATTGGCGTTGAGCGCGCAGGGGGGTATCTCCACGTTATACAGTTTGGCAACTTGAGCATGCTAATGGGTGTGTTGTGCCTGGCGGGGTTGGGTTGGGCAATGGTTCAGCGCTATCGTTCGGTGTGGGTGAGCATGCTCTTGGCAGGTGCATTGCTTGGCATGTTAGGATCACTGCTTTCGGGAAGCCGCGGCGGGTGGATTGGCTTGCCGGTAGTGGGCTATGTGCTGTATCGCGGCTATGGGCGTCAACTGAGTATGAGTATCAAGCTGGCGGCCGTCGGGGCGTTATTGGCGATTGCCGTCACCATGTACGCGTTGCCTCAAACGGGTGTGCAGCAGCGTGTTCATGCGGGAATAAACGATGTTCACCAGTATGTGTCGGGGGCGGAGCGCGATACATCGCTTGGCCTGCGTTTTGAAATGTGGCGCGGGGCGTCATCACTGATTCGTGAGCGCCCGGTGCTTGGGTGGGGGGAGTCCGGTTACCAGGCAGAAATGGTGCGCTTGGGTCAGCAGGGCGATATCACGATGGCCGCCACGCAGTTTGGCCACGCCCACAATGAATTTGTTGATGCTTTTGCCAAGCGCGGCATGGTAGGGCTATTTGTGTTGCTCTTTTTATACCTGGTGCCCATGCGAATGTTTGCATCCGGCTTGCAGCATCCACATCTTGAGGTAAGAGCCTTGGCGCTGGCGGGTACGTTATTGCCGGTCGCGTACATTGACTTCGGGCTGTCTCAGGCGTTTTTATCCCATAACAGCGGGGCCATGTTTTATGCCTTCTGGCTTGCCGTGTTATGGGGGAGCTACCGTGCTTATGCCAAGGCATTTACTGAACAGGCGGGCTCGACGAATGACGCCATCGCTTCAAGAATTTGATCAACGTCAGGGATGCGCCCATCCTGGTTAAATAAACACGTATGCTGTGGCTCGTACCTGGGCCAATAGCGGTAAGGCAGCGTCGAATAAAAAATGCCTAAGGTGGGCGTGTGCGTGGCCAGTGCCAGGTTTCTTACGCCCGTATCGCCACAAACAAGTAAATCTGCTTGGGCCATGGTGTGCGCCAGCTCATCTAGGGAAAGTTTGTGCTGGATCGTAATGTTGGCGTGCTGCGAGGCCTCGGCGAGCAGGAAATCCCCTTTTTCACTCTCGTTGGCCCCTTCCAGCAAAATATGCTGATAATCAGGAAACTGTGAGGCAGCGCGTAACATAAGCGCCTTCCATACGTCCTGTGGAACAGATTTATTGGTTCCAGACGCGAAGGGGAAATAGTAGATAGCGCGAGCGCTCTCGCTTGGGGAGTGAGCGGGCAGCGCAAAATCGAGCGGATACGAGGGCTGGTTGCCGAATACGCTTAAGAAGTCGAGTAATACCTCGGCTTCGTAATGGTAGTTTGAGCGGGGCAGAGTAACATCATACAGCCAGCGGTTGTACCAGGGGCGATATGGAAAACCCATTTTTAAATGCGCACTGCTCAATAGTGTGAGTGCCCTTGAGCGAGAAGTATCCGCAAGGTCAAACACAATATCGAACTGACCAAGCGTTGTAAGCGATTTGTACTGTTCTTGAATGCCGGTTGATGTGTCATGGATGAAAATGTCATCGACCAGGTCTTCAGGCACGGCATAGCGGTATTTGCGGGTGGTTGCCAGCGTCACGTGCGCGTTAGGAAAGGTCCTTTTTAATTCAACCAGGAAGGGACGGGCCGCCATATAGTCGCCGAAAGCACATTGGCGTATCACTAAAACACGCTGGATATCCTCATGGCGTGTTTGGTTGGCCCACTGTAGAGATTTTTTCTTGAAATAACCTGACTTATCTTTCCATATCTTCATACTGCAGGGCCTGATAATAACGATTAAAACGACATTGCCGGTGAGACATACAGGGCAGTTGAGTAGGTGGCCCATAGTGAGTGTTCACTATGGGCGCGTTTACCAGCCCCCTTGGCCTTCCAGCAAGCTACGCATGTTATTATCCAGCTTTACTTGAAAATCTGCACTGCCCAATACCATGGCATCGCTTGAACGTACGACACGTGTGCTTACGTAGAGATAATCCTGCCCTTGGGCATAGGTGCCCATCAAAATAGAGCGTGCATTATATTGTGAGCTTAAGCTCTGTACCTCGCGAGAAAGAATCAACTCGCCCACTTTCTCCTCAATAAACATGCTGTGGCGCATTTTGACTTCACGCACTTGCATACCCTGCTGCACAAGGGCCGAGGCCATGATTTCCGAACTGATACGCCCAAACGTGGAGGATTGCGTGAGGTTGTCGATGTTGACAAAGGTCGCGGCAATCATGGGGTTGTAGCGCGTGATATCCGGGTTGCCAGCCACCATCTGTTGAGCGGCTTTATGCGCCAGTTCAGAGAGGTCGGGCTCTGGCGGGCGCGTGTTAGCACTGTTCGTGGCACAACCTGCTATGAAAAGCAGCAAAAGGCCCATCAATAACAGGCGGCTAGTCGCTAGAAACGTGTGCGGATGCGGTGATGTCGACGATATGAGATGCATGGCGTTACCAGGTACCTGTTACCGGGATAGAGGGGACAGCCGGCGCTTGCGGAACGCGATGCGGCGCATATTGGCGGCGGTCGCCTGCATTGATGTAATAGATATTCGATGAGGAGTAAAGAATACGCTCATCGTCGGTTATCTGAATGGTGATAATCACCTCTTCATTGCCTGTAGAGGTCCAGCTACCGCTAACGGCGTCGGCAGCAATCCCGGCGGGTATTAATCCAAGCGCGGGTTCTGTCCAGTGGTTATACGGAATAGTCGCGACCGCAATGCCTGCTGTTAGCGCTGTAAAGGTACCGACTGGCGGGCGAATAAAGCCCCGGTCTCGGTGTTCAACTACTTCCACGCCGATATGGACGTCGGCGGTGTTGGCCGTTGGCAGCGTAGTGAGGTTGGCGCCACGCGAAACGAGCTCGCTGGTCAGTAGCGTGCGGAAACCGCGTTCAAATTCGCCGCCGCTATACGTGCTCAGGCCTTGGTGGTCAGGCTCGGTAATATATAAATCCCGAAAACGTACGCGTTCACGCTGTAGAATGCGGTTGGTTTCATAGCGCGCCAGTACTTCCCAGTGGTGAGCGGCCTGCATACGTTGCTGCTCAGTATAGGGATAGGTGGTGGCGATGGGGGCCTGCGAGGTGTTGGCATAGAAGCAGCCGCTTAGCAGTAAGCTTGCAAACCCTGCACAGGCAATGCGGAATAATGGGGGCGTTAGTAAATGGCTTAAGCAGCTCTGCACCAGAGGTTCCTTATCGTGTCATAGGGTCTTTGATAGACTTGTCTAGTTTTACCATGCTTGGTAACCATCGGCCACGGGATTGAAAACTTGAATGAGCGATAACACGCATGCTTGAAGACCATCGCGGCGGCTCGCGCCATGATACGCTAATGTCCGCCTATCCTGCCGATGAAAGTGGTAGCGGATGGATGATTAGCTACATCGATATTATGACGCTGCTGGTGGCGCTATTTGTCATTATTGTGGCGGCAGCGGGTGCCAAGGCACCTGAACTGTTTCAATCATCCTCAGAAGAGGCGGCTCAAACGTCAGACCTTGCACTTGACATATCGCTTCCAGAGCCAATAGAAGATGCACGGCAGCAGCGCACTATTGAGGCGTGGCGGCGAGGGCTGGACCCTTACGCGCTGAGCGCGGCACTTGGCGTTGCCGGGTTGCCCAATCGTATTGCTGAACCTGAGGCTACACCCGAAGCGCCGCCGCCACTGCTGGCACTTGCCCCGGTGGAGGTTTTACCGCCTGAAGAGGTTGCTGAACCGTTAGCGTGGATGCCTCCTGTAGAGCTGCCTACGCTGTTAATGCGCACGGATGATGAGGCATTAGCGACGCCCTTGGCTGACTATATGGTGCTACTGACAGACCACCCTCCGGTTAACGTTCAGGAAGTATCCATGGATGCGATCAATAGTGCCCAGGTACTTCAGGCCTCCCTGGTCGAGCGTGTTGATGTCTCCCCCTATTTGCCCGACCTGGAAGGTGTTGAGGTTTCCCGGGTGGCGGAGGGGATTAGTTTACGCGTTCAGGATCAACTGCTGTTCCCTTCCGCTGAGGCACAGCTCACCAGTGGAGGAAGCTCACTGGTCGGCAGCCTGCTGGAAACCATTCAGCGATACGAAGGGGAGGTATGGGTAGAGGGCCACTCAGACAGCCAGAGTATTAGCACCGAGGAGTTTTCTTCAAACTGGGCACTCTCCAGTGCACGGGCCATTGCCATTGTCGAAGCACTAGAAGCGGAAGGCGTCGCGCCTGAGCGCCTAAGAGCGGTTGGGCTCGCCGCTACTCAGCCACTTGAAGATAACAGTACGCCAGAAGGTCGGTCACGCAATCGACGCGTCGAAGTCGTCATTCATATTGAGTAAAAAAGCCCGCCGGGGTGGGCGGGCAAAAGAGCTTGGCTCGAAGTAGCTCGCTAGCCTCAGGGGAGGGGGGGGAATTGCTAGCGAGTACAATTTAAGTATAGTTGTAGTGTAGGTTTTTCCAAGCGTTTAAAGTCGGCTTAAACGTTTTGACAAGGCTCACGTTTTTATAATCTTGCATGAATTGGTTTTCTTAATATTTGCCCAGCCCAAAAGGCCTGATAAGCATTGTGGGAGCAGGCTTCAGCCAGCGATGGGGGTGGTTCAACCCCGGGAGGCCTCCGGCCTCCTTCGCCGATGTGTCGGACCACCAGTGGAACTGGGCTCCCACAATGTTTACCTGGCCTCCAGAATTAATAAATTGGTTTTCTTAATATTTGCCCAGCCCAAAAGGCCTGATAAGCATTGTGGGAGCAGGCTTCAGCCAGCGATGGGGTTGTTTCAACCCCGGGAGGCCTCCGGCCTCCTTCGCCCAGTGGAACTGAGCTCCCACAATATATGCCAAGCTCCGAGGCTTAATGAACTGGCCCCCCCCGCAATGCTCGCCCACCCCCGGAAGCTTGATAAACACTGTGGGAGCAGGCTTTAGCCAGCGAATGGGGCTTGTGTGATTGTTAGTGGTATTGCGGGAGGGCTGCTTGCGCTTCTTCGCCGTTTTGATCTACACGAAAGTGGGCAACTTTCTGGCGCAGCTGAGTACTAAGCTGCGCTAACGTTTGGGTGGTATGGGTGCTCTGTTGCACCAGCCCGGCGTTTTGTTGGGTCATCTGGTCCATCTGGGTCACGGCCAGGTTGACCTGCTCAATGCCGCTGCTCTGCTCACTGGTGGCGGCGGATATCTCCTGTACCAGCGTACTGAGCTGTTGGATATCGGTGACCACGCTATTGATAATGTCACCGGTATTGCGGACTTGCTGGCTGCCTTCGGCGACTTTAGCGCCGGAGTTTTCAATCAGCTTTTTGATTTCCTGAGCGGCCGATGCTGAACGGCTGGCAAGCTGGCGTACCTCATTGGCGACCACTGCAAAGCCACGGCCCTGTTCGCCTGCGCGTGCTGCTTCCACCGAGGCATTCAGTGCCAAAATGTTGGTCTGAAATGCGATAGCGTCAATGGTGTTCACGATACTGCTCATTTCTGCCGAGCTTTCGTTAATCGTGGCCATGGTACTGACCACTGTGGTCATCGCGTCGCTTCCGCGCTGCGCATTATTCGCCGTGTTCGTGGCCAATTGGCGGGCATGCTCGGCATGGTCAGCATTCTGTTTCACGGTGGCCGTAAGTTCTTCCATGCTGGAGGCTGTTTCGGCAAGGGAGGCTGCCTGCTGTTCGGTGCGCGTTGAAAGCTCTTCGTTAACGCCCACAATTTGCTCAACACCACTGTTGACCTGGTCGGCACCGTGATGAATATCGCCAATCGTTCCGGCTAGCGTCTGCCGCATACGGTTAATATCATAAAGTAGGCTTGCTTGGTCACGGCTGGAGAGCTGGGTACTACGGGTAAGGTCGCCATCCGCAATATAACGCACCACCGTTGCCGCATAACGCGGGTCTCCGCCCAGGCGGCGAGAAACATCGCGAATTACCCAGCCCATCAGCAGAGTGGCCGGCAAGCCGATGATTAACAGCATGATGATGGAATGCAGCAAGTTGGCGATGAATGCTTCGTTAATATCATCCACATAAACGCCGGTTGCCAGTGACCACTGCCATTCAGGCAGGTAGGCCACATAGCTGATTTTAGGTAGATGCTCGTCACCATTGGCACGGCGGGCGTAGTACTCAACGTGGCCGCCTCCCGCTTGCGCTGTGCGAAGCAATTCGGGATATAGCAGCATGCCGCCGGCATCTTCATAGTGGCTCATATCATCGCCAGGTGTTCGGCTAGGGTGGGAGATGACAATTAAATCGTCATTGAAAGAGAAGATATATTCGCCAGCGCCAAAGCGCACGCTGGACATATTATCGATAGCGCGTTGTTGCGCTTCTTCAAGACTCAGTTCGCCAGTGGCGACCCTTTCTTGTAACACTTCAATCTGGTTATGCACGCTTTCGACGATGTACTGAATGCTGTCACGGCGTTCGCTTTCGATCGTTTGGCGGTTCTCCCAGGCAAGCCAGCCCACCAGCAGCAGCATGGTGATCCAAATAATGCCCAGCGTTCCCCAGAGTTTTTGTGTTGTTGTTATTTGCATTAATATTTTCCTATCACAGCTAAGTAAGTAACGAATACATCCTATACCTATATCGGCCTAACGCTCTGTTACTTAAGGCGAACTACATAAAACTCGTTAGAAGGGCGTTGAAAATTCGCTATAAGCGCGCTGAAAAGGCGGCGGCATACAATCAAAAACGCCCCCGTGGCCAAAGCCAAGAGGGCGCTTTTCTGCTGCTAGCCTGGTTTAAAAATCGCTATCGTCGTGTGTGGAGCGTGATGTTGATGAGCGTGATGGGAGAGGGGTTAAGGTCGACTGGCGATCCACTCGGAAGTGAGACACACGCTCGCGCAGTTGGGTGCTAAGCTGCGCAAGCATCTGGGTCGCGTGATTGCTCTCTTGCACCAGCCCGGCATTTTGTTGGGTCATCTGGTCCATCTGGGTCACGGCCAGGTTGACCTGTTCAATGCCGCTGCTCTGTTCACTGGTGGCTGCGGATATTTCCTGTACCAGCGTGCTGAGCTGTTGGATATCGGTGACCACACTATTGATAATGTCACCGGTATTGCGAACTTGCTGGCTGCCTTCGGCGACTTGAGCGCCGGAGTTTTCAATCAGCTTTTTGATTTCCTGAGCAGCCGATGCCGAACGGCTGGCAAGCTGACGTACTTCATTGGCAACCACCGCAAAACCACGCCCCTGTTCACCTGCGCGTGCCGCTTCCACCGAGGCATTCAGTGCCAAAATGTTGGTTTGAAACGCGATAGCATCAATGGTGTTCACGATACTGCTCATTTCTGCCGAGCTTTCGTTAATCGTGGCCATGGTACTGACTACCGTGGCCATTGCATCACTGCCGTGCTGCGCATTATTCGCCGTGTTTGTAGCCAGTTTGCGGGCATGCTCGGCATGGTCAGCATTCTGTTTCACAGTGGCTGTGAGCTCTTCCATGCTGGAGGCTGTTTCGGCAAGGGAGGCTGCCTGCTGTTCGGTACGCGTTGAAAGCTCTTCGTTAACGCCCACAATTTGCTCAACACCACTGTTGACCTGGTCGGCACCGTGATCGATATTGCCAATCGTTTCGGCCAATGATTCCCGCATACGATTAATATCATAAAGCAGGCTCGCTTGGTCACGGCTGGAAAGCTGGGTACTACGGGTAAGGTCGCCATCCGCAATATAACGCACCACCGTTGCCGCGTAGCGCGGGTCGCCGCCCAAGCGGCGAGAAACATCACGAATGACCCAGCTCATCAGCACCGCAACAGGAATGCCAATAATTAACAGCGCAATCAGCGAGCGAATGATACTGCTAACAAAAGCAGTTCTAATATCATCTACATACACACCTGCGCCAAAGGCCCAGTTCCATTCGGGAATATAGGCAAAATAACTGATTTTAGGGAACTGTTCGTCACCGGAGATTCGGCGCGAAAAGTAATCAACGTGCCCACCCCCTGAGCGTGCAGCATCAAGAAACGCGGCGTACAAATGCATGCCTTGTGTGTCTTGGTAACCACTCATGTCCTCGCCAAGCGGTCGATTTGGATGTGATACGATCTTTAGTTGGTCGTCAAAGGCAAACAGATACTCCCCTTCAGCGAAGCTGGCGTTTGCCAGGCTGTCAATTCCGCGTTGCTGCGCTTCGGCGAGTGTGAGCTCGCCGCTGGCTACCTTGCCTTGAAGGGCATCTAGCTGTGAGTGAAGGCTTTCAACGACGTTTTGAATAGTGTTACGACGTTCCTGCTCAATGGTTTGACGAGTCTCCCAGGTTAGCCAGCCAACCAGCGTTAGCATGGCAAGGCAAATAATTCCCAGGATGCTCCAGAGTTTTTGATTCGTGGTTAATCGTGTCATGGTGTTCTTATCATAGCCTTTCAAATAATGATTGAAGCTTGTATATCGGCCGAATTGGCGATGTATTTAAGAGAAAGGCCATTTAATTTTTCTAGAGGGGGGCACAAACGAAATGCCTGCGGTGCAGGCATTTTTAAAACAGCATGTTAGCTATTTTTATTAAGAAAAATTAATGTGTTATTGTGTTTCTGGCGCAGGGCTGCCCATCAGTTCGATCAGCTGTGCGTCCTCCGGCATTCCTTGAATGCGATCAATGCGCACAACGCCGTTGGCTACTTCACGCTGAAAAGCGCTGGTGGGTGTCGCGTATAGCCCTAATGCGTCAAACAGCTGGTTATTCGTGTACACCTGCTCTTCAATATCACGGGGTTGTGCGCTGGCTGTTATTGCTTCCCCCTCTTCATGACGCTTGAGGGCTGCACTTGGGTCATCAGCCGCCAGCAGCGTTGCGGCTTTGGCAGGGCTATCAGGCGCTAAAATACCCACCATGATATGGCGTAACTGTACCTCGCCAGCCTCCACCCACGGGCGGGTTTTCTTCCAAAATGCCTGACAGTAGGGGCAGTTGGCATCCGTGAAGGTGTATATCACCCTGGGGGCTTCGGTGCTGCCATCCTGTATCCAGTGACTATCTTCGAGTAGTTGCCATGTTTCGGCTTCCAACACTGCGCGGACATGCTGGTCCAACTGGGCTTCCGTCAGGTTCTCGCCCTGGTGATCCGTTAGCGTGCCGACAATCGCGTGCTCGCCATCGGGTGTTAAATAAATGGCTATTTCCTGGCCTTGGGCGCTCGCACCAAACCCGCTTAGCCCACCTGGCGCGTCAAACTGGCCGTGAATTTCCCAGCCCTGGTCAGCCAATGCCTGCACCGGTGCAGGTAACTCGTTAGCTTGGCTGATATTGAAGCCTGCTAACAGTATCAAGCCGCTGAGCGCGGCAGGCAGCGTGAGCGCAGAGCTCTGGAAGGCAGGAAGTTTAAACGCAAATAATTTAAAAGTAGGGCGTTTTTTAATAGAGTATTTAATAGAGCAGTTTGATGTGCCAAACGTAAGCGGCATTACAACATCCTTGCGTAAGAACCAGAATAAGGTGACTAACTTATCAGAGCTTGTTCTGGTGGCATACCTTAACCCCCCGTGAACGTGTTGATAGAAGAAAAGGCAAGCGCAGGTATTGAACCAATGCAGCGTGTGTGTCAAATCGTTACAATGGCGGGCTAGACACTGCTGTTATTGCATCATGGTCCGCGCTTAAACGCTGCAAGCATAATGTCTGGGGCGATTGATGAATGAAAACGCGTTTGAGAACAGTCTTGAAAAAAGTCTGAAAAACAGTGAGTAATAACAGGTTATAACATGCTTACTCGTGCGGCTTACAGCACGGACTGACAACAGGTTGACCGCTATGCATTGCCCTTTTTGTGGTGCTAATGATACTCGAGTGACTGATTCGCGTTTGGTAGCGGAGGGTGATCAGGTGCGTCGGCGCCGACAGTGTGCCAGTTGCCAGGAGCGCTTTACTACCTATGAAACGGCTGAGCTTTTGATGCCAAGGGTAGTAAAATCGGATGGCTCGCGCGAAAGCTTTAATGAAGTAAAGCTACGTGACGGAATGTTGCGCGCCTTAGAGAAGCGCCCGGTCAGCGCTGAAGCCATTGAAGCGGCGGTTGAGCGTATTCGCCAAACCCTGCGCGCCCGAGGCGATCGTGAAATCAATGCGCGTGATATTGGTGAATCTGTGATGCAGGCATTAAGCAACCTGGATCAGGTGGCGTATATCCGGTTTGCCTCGGTCTATCGTAAGTTCCAGGACATAGACGAGTTTCGCGCTGAAATTGATCGTCTCTCCCAAGCGCCCTCTTTGCCATCGGAGCGTGACAAGGAAGATACGTAATGAGCACCGTTGCCGCGTTTAGTGACGCTGACCACCGCTATATGGCTCGTGCCTTGCAATTAGCCAGGCAAGGGCTTTATACCACTGACCCTAATCCGCGCGTAGGCTGCGTCATTGTACAGCAGCCGCCTGGCCAGCCCGGGCATATTGTGGGGGAGGGTTTTCATGTGCGGGCGGGCGAGCCGCATGCGGAAGTTCATGCGCTCAATGCCGCGGGTGACAAGGCCAAAGGGGCAACGGCTTACGTCACGTTAGAGCCCTGTTTTCATACAGGGCGGACAGGGCCGTGTGCGTTGGCGCTTAAAAATGCCCAAGTGGCACGTGTCGTGGTCGCCATGGTCGACCCTAACCCGCAGGTCAGTGGGCAAGGAATTGAGCTACTAAAGGCGGCCGGTATCGACGTGCAAATCGGCTTGTTAGAGCAAGATGCACGGGCGTTAAATCCTGGTTTTATCGCTCGTATGCAGCGTAAACGACCCTTTGTGCGTCTAAAAATGGCCATGAGTTTGGATGGGCGTACAGCGATGGGGTCGGGTGAATCGCAGTGGATAACGGGCCCTGAAGCGCGCAGCCATGTTCAGCGCCTGCGCGCGCGTTCGAGCGCTATTTTGAGTGGCGTTGACTCGATCATTATGGATGATTCACGGTTGACGCTGCGGGCTGATCAATTGCAAGTAGAGAATGCTGACATCGTGGCGTTACGCCAGCCACTGCGCGTTATTGTGGATACGCGTTTGCGCCTGCCTTTAGCGGCGGCCTGTTTACGTGAGCCTGGCCGTACCTTAATAATGACCACGCCTGCACACTCGCCAGAAAAACGCGCCAAGTTAACGGCGGCTGGCGCAGAAGTGCATGTGTTTGAGGCGGGGAGCGATGGGCGTCTTCCGCTGGGCGAATTGCTTGGCTGGCTGGCTGAAAACGAACAGGTCAACGAGCTGCTGGTGGAGACAGGTGCTACGCTCGCCGGTGCGCTGCTGGATGCCAGGTTGGTGGATGAGTTGCAGCTTTTTGTGGCACCCACGTTATTGGGGGGCGAGGCAAAACCGCTCTTTGCGCTACCTGGGCTTTCACAAATGGCGGATCAGCGGCGTTTAAGCATTCATGATATACGAGCGATAGGGCGAGATTGGCGTATTATTGCCTCGCCAGAGCCCGACTAGCGCAGGCGGCGATAGCAAGGTACTCTGTCGCAATTGATCGTGTCGCAATTATCCGTATTGCAATTGGTTGTGTTGTAATTCAGTGCCGCTATCGGCTTTTGATGGTTGCCCGCTTATTGTTATCAATGTTGGCGGTACGATGGTTACGTAGTGCGCAGCCCCAGTGTTGCGCGGCATCGCATACGCTGCGAACTCATATTTAGGAGCTTCCATGGTGAATTCTTCCTCGGGGGGCTTAGCCTCTATTGCTGAACTGGTAGACGATATCCGCCAAGGCAAGATGGTCATCCTTATGGATGATGAGGGGCGCGAAAATGAAGGCGATATCATCATGGCGGCTGAAAAAGTGCAGGCCGAGCATATCAACTTTATGGCGCGGTTTGCCCGTGGCCTGATTTGTATGCCGATGACGCGCGAACGGTGCGAGCAGCTTAACCTGCCGTTGATGGTGCGCGACAATGGCTCGGGGTTTGGTACCAAGTTCACGCTCTCTATTGAAGCAACCCAAGGCGTGACCACGGGTATTTCTGCGGCAGACCGGGCGCGGACGGTTCAAGCGGCCTGTGCGCCTTATGCCAAACCGACCGACCTTGTTCAGCCGGGGCACATTTTTCCGTTAATGGCTGAGCCCGGCGGTGTGTTGCGTCGTGCAGGCCATACCGAGGCGGCCTGTGATCTGGCAGCGCTGGCGGGCTGTGACCCCAGCGGTGTCATTTGTGAAGTGATGAACGATGATGGCAGTATGGCGCGCCGCCCAGAGCTTGAGGCGTTTGCCCTACAGCATGGTATCAAAATCGGTACCATTGCCGACTTGATTCATTACCGTATTGTTCATGAGCAAACCATTGACCATGTTGAAACATCAATGGTCATGACGTCCCAGGGCGAGCTGGCGCTGCATGTTTTCCGTGATCGTATTCAGGGCGCACATCATTTGGCGCTGGTGAAAGGGCAGCCCACGCCAGAGCAGACCACGACCGTACGCGTTCATTTAGCCGATACGCTGCGTGACGTGCTTGGTTTGGCGAAAGATGATCAGGGGCGCTGGAACGCCCATCGCGCCCTGGAAGAGGTCGCGGGTTCTTCCGCCGGCGTACTGGTGCTTATTGATGATGGCCGCCCACATCAGGATTTGAAAGACCAGTTGGATGTGTTCTTGGATCGTGTGCGCGCCCCGCGCACCAGTGAGTCTGATGGCACAGGCAACTATTTAACGATTGGTACTGGCTCGCAGATTCTACGCCATCTAGGGGTAGGTAAGATGCGGCTACTAAGCTCACCGTGGAAATTTTCAGCGCTCTCGGGCTTCGACCTTGAAGTGGTCGAGCTTGTGGGGCCTGATGACATCACGTGTGAGCCAATTTCTCAGCAGGAATAAATTGATGCAATCCCTCTCTCAAGTAGAAGGCACGTTTGTCGACGTCGATGGTCGCTACGTTATTGTGGTTGGCCGGTTCAATCATCATGTGGTTGATAGCCTTGTGGAAGGCGCGATTGATAGTTTGACACGTCATGGCGTAGACGCCGAAAACATTCACCTTGTTCACGTGCCGGGCGCCTGGGAATTGCCGCTCGCTGTGAAGCGTGTTCTGAAGGTAATGAAACCTGATGCAGTGATTGCGCTGGGCGCGGTTATTCGTGGCGGTACGCCGCACTTTGAGTACGTGGCGGGCGGCTGTAATACGGCTATCAACCATTTACAGCTGGAGTTTGATACACCGGTTGCCAATGGCGTTTTAACCGTTGAGTCCATCGAACAGGCAATTGAGCGTGCGGGCACCAAAGCGGGTAATAAAGGAACGGAAGCTGCAATGGCGGCGATGGAGATGGTCTCACTGCTGCGCGCGTTACCGCCAGGAGAGTCACAATGAGCGAGCGCCGTGAGCGTAAGGCCTCTGCTGCCCAGCAGAGCCGCCATGCTGCCCGTGAGCTAGCCGTCCAGGGGCTTTACCAGTGGCAGATGACGGGTAAATCAATCACCGCCGTTGAAGCCGAGTTCCGCAGCCAGCTCGCCGATGACGACCTGGAAGACCATGAAAACTGGGTTAAGGTAATGGAGATTGCCGACAAGGCACTCTTTCATGAGCTTTTGCACAATACGGCACGCTATAAGACCGAGCTGGATCGCGAAATATCACCGTTGCTGGATCGCCGTCTGGAAGACCTGGATGCCGTCGAACTGGCTATTCTACGCTTGGGCGCCTATGAACTTTCTCGCCGTATGGAAGTGCCGTATCGCGTGGTGATTAACGAAGGCGTTGAACTGGCCAAATCCTTTGGCGCAACCGACGGCCATAAATACGTAAACGGTATTCTCGACAAGTTGGCTAACCGCTTGCGAAGTGCCGAGGTCAGCGCCCGCCGCCTGTAACGGCGCGCCGTCTGGTACTGTGGTTAAGGGGCCTTTGTGCTTGCTGAATTTGATTTGATTCGCCGTTATCTGATGCCGTCGCAAGCGCCACTCCCGGCAGATGGTGTCGCACTGGGTGGTGGCGACGACGCCGCACTGTTAGTGCCTAAAGCGGGTCATCAGCTAGCGGTGAGCGTTGATACCTCTGTCGTTGATGTTCACTTCCCGCATGATGCGCCCGCCTTTGCGGTAGGGCATCGTTCGCTCGCCGTCGCATTAAGCGATTTGGCGGCCATGGGGGCAGACCCTCGCTGGTGTTTTATGGCGCTCACGCTTGATCAGCGTACGTTTGCCAATGATCAAGCGATTCATGCCTGGCTTGAAGCGTTCGCCAAGGGGTTTCATACGCTTTGTCAGCGTCATGCCACCACCTTGGCCGGTGGCGATGTTACCTCAGGTGCGCTTACGATTGGCGTTACCGTGATGGGAGAGGCGCCGACGGGGCATGCCTTGACCCGCTCTGGGGCAACGCCTGGCGATATGATCGCCGTGACCGGCGCCTTGGGCGGCGGGGCGGGTGGGCTAGCCCTTTGGCAACGTGGCGAGCGTGATCTTCAACACCCCCTGCTACGTCGTTATCTCCTGCCTGAGCCACGTTTGGCCGCAGGCGTTGCGCTTCGAGGGCTAGCCAACGCCGCTATTGATATTTCTGACGGGCTGCTGGCGGACCTTGGTCATCTACGCAAGGCATCAGGCGTTGGGGCGGCGCTTGATATGGCATCGCTGCCGCTGGCTGAGGCGCTGGAAAGTACCCTTGGCCGTGACGCTGCCTGCAACGCTGCGCTCTCGGGGGGGGATGATTATGAACTGTTGGTTACTCTGCCTGCTGAGAACGTTGCCAGCGCGCAGCGTGCGCTTGGCAAGCTGGGGCTACCCTTAACCGTTATTGGCCAATGCAGCGACACGTTGGGTGTAAAAGGGATTGCACCTAACCTGGATACTGGCTGGCAGCATTTTCATGAGGGGGCGCCATGAACCGTGCACCACCAAGTGTGTGGCGTCGCCCAACGCATTTTTTTGCGTTTGGTTTAGGCAGTGGAACGGTGCCCTGGGCGCCAGGCACCTTTGGCACGCTGGCCGCTATTCCTTTCTACTGGATTATGGCGGAACTGCCCTTGGGTTGGTATTTGGGCATCGTGTTCGTGGCCTTTGTGGTTGGCGTTTGGCTCTGTGATAAAACATCGCACGATTTAGGGGTACATGATCATTCCGGCATTGTTTGGGATGAGTTTGTCGGCTACTGGATCACCATGGCTGCCGTTCCCTTCTCCTGGGAGGCGGCGCTGTGGGGCTTTATTGTTTTTCGCATTTTTGATGTGTTTAAGCCTTGGCCTATCCGCTGGGCTGACCGACGAGTGGCTGGTGGCTTTGGCATCATGATTGATGATGTCATGGCCGGGATCTATGCCTGGAGCACCATGCACTTATGGTATTGGTTGCACTAAAACGCAACCGCAGGTGACACTGGGCAACACTCACTTCCTATTCGTGCGGTTGCTCAAGGAGATGGCATGCGCAAGGAACGCTTAATTGTCCCTATTCTGGCCGCATTAGCCATTGTTTGGATGGTGGGGCAACTGCTATCCAGCGTGCTGTTTGAGCGCAGCCTCCGCCAAGCGCTGGAAGACCTGGAGGCACGGGGCGAGTGGCGCGTGTCTCGCGTCGAGCGCAGCCAGGGGTGGTTAAGTTCTCAGGGTCGCCTGCTGCTTTCCCCCTTGCTGGGACGCCCCTGGCAGTTGGAGCTTACTTACCGTGCACGTCACGGTATTTTAAGCACGGACGTTGAAGGTACGTTTCTGCCCCGGCTGGATTCGGCGTTACAGCAGGCGGTAGGGGAGGTGACTGCCACCTCTGCACCACGTTGGAAAGGCCGTTACCACACGCTTAGTGGGCATAGTGAGCTACAGCTGGCGCTGGCGCCGTTTATTATTCAGCAAAGCGGGCGGGAGCTTGAGGTCCGTGGAGGGCGGCTGCGGTTGGAGGGCGTGTTTGGCGATTGGCGATTACGCGTTCGTATGGACCAGTTGGCGCTAACCGATGGCGCGGCACAGTTAACCCTGGGGCCGTTGCTGCTTGAAAGCCGTTACACCTATATCGAAGATGCCCACCACTTCGCTCAGCGCGACCATCTGCATATTGACGCCTTGTCACTTCACTACCCAGCCTATGACGTAAAACTGGCACCGCTGGATATACACAGCTACATGGTGCTGGATGAAAGTGAGTTGCGTCTCACTGGCGAACTCATTATGGGCGACGTTATGGTGCCTACGGAGGCACCCGATACGGCGCTGCTTAATGGGCATATTGTCATGGAGCTATCACGCCTTAACGCTGATGCGATACGTCAGGCTATCCGTCGGCTGCGCCAGGAAGCTGCTTGGGGAGATGCCAGCTTGCCGATGGCCGAAGGGCTGCTATCCCGGCTTGAACCTGACCTGCTGCAAATATTGAGTGACTCTCCGCGATTGGATGTTATCACCGTAGACGCGGATAGCCCGCTGTTGGGGATTCGCGTTGACGCTGATGGCGCGCTCTTCTTCGATGCTCGAAAGCTGGATCAGCTCAATGTCACTTTGCTTGATAAGCAGGAAGAGCGTGCCCGTTGGCTTGAACGCCTTGACGGCGATTTTATTTGGCATGATGCACCGACGGTAGTTGCCTTATGGCTGGGCTTGCCGTTAGGAACCCGTGAGCTGCAGTTTGACGTTATACGCGGGAAGTGGCGTGTTAACGGTCGTCCCATGCCGGACCTCTGGTCGCAATAGGCGGCGCCAAGGGTTGAAGTTTAAGCCTGTTGCCCGCATTCCATAAGCAATGCTAAGCGGTATATCCGCTAGTCACTGTTTACCGGAGGGTATATGAGCGACCAGGAGTACGACCGCGATGACGACAATCTCGGCTGGCAGGGAGAAGATGTCCCGTCATCTGCTGAGACTGACCATATAGGTGAAGAAGAGCATCATCGCTCCGATGGCGAGCGGACAAACTCGCTGGTTCCTGCCAGTGATATGCTGCCTGAACGCATTTATTTACTGCCTATTCATAACCGCCCTTTTTTCCCCGCCCAGGTTCAGCCACTGGTCATTAATCGTGAACGCTGGGAAGAGACCATGCGTCGCGTAGGCAATACGCCTCATAAAACATTGGGCGTTGCCTTTGTGGGCGAGGGCGGTGTGGAGTCGTTGGGTCACGACGATTTTCCCGAGATTGGCACCGCCGTTAAAGTGCATAAACTAAAGGGCGAGGACCAGCAGATTCAGTTTATTGCCCAAGGCGTGCAGCGTTTTCAAATCAAACGCTGGTTGTCTAAAGAGCCGCCGTATCTCGTTGAAGTTACCTATCCCAAAGAGCCTGTTGATGCGGAAAACGAGGAGACGCGTGCGTATGCCATGGCGATTATTAACGGCATCAAAGAGTTGCTGCCGATTAATCCGCTGTATGGCGAAGAGTTAAAGCACTATCTGAACCGCTTTAGCCCTCATCAGCCAGGCCCCCTTACCGATTTTGCCGCCGCGATTACGTCAGCCAAAGGCCCTGAGCTTCAGGATGTGCTGGATACGTTGCCGGTAGAAGAGCGGATGCACAAGGTGCTGCCACTACTGCGTAAGGAAATTGAAGTCGCGCAACTGCAAAGCGAGATCAGCGAGCAGGTTAATGCGCAAATGCAGGACCGACAGCGTGAATTCTTCCTGCGCGAGCAATTAAAGGTCATTCAGCGTGAGCTGGGTATTTCCAAGGATGACCGCGAAAACGACGTTGATACCTTTAAAGGCCGTTTGGAGTCGCTGGTTGTTCCTGAGCGCGTCCAGAACCGTATCGATGATGAGCTTAATAAGCTAAGTGTGTTGGAAACCGGGTCACCCGAGTACGGTACGACCCGTAACTACCTGGATTGGCTAACGTCATTGCCCTGGGGGGTCACCAGCCAGGATAAGCTTGACCTAAGCCATGCGCGTGAAGTGTTAAACCGCGATCACGATGGTTTGCAGGACGTGAAAGAACGTATTGTCGAGTTCCTCGCGGAAGGCACATTTAAAGGCGATGTAGGCGGTTCCATCGTACTGCTGGTAGGCCCGCCAGGGGTTGGTAAGACGTCTATTGGCCGCTCTATCGCAGAGGCGCTGGGCCGCGAGTTTTATCGTTTTTCTGTCGGCGGAATGCGCGATGAAGCCGAGATTAAGGGCCATCGCCGTACCTATGTGGGCGCCATGCCCGGTAAGCTGGTGCAGGCATTTAAAGAAGTCGAAGTCGAGAACCCGGTGATCATGCTGGATGAAATCGACAAGCTGGGGCAGTCGTTCCAGGGGGACCCCGCCTCAGCGCTGCTTGAGGTGTTAGACCCTGAGCAGAATGTCGACTTCCTGGACCACTATCTGGATGTCCGGATGGACCTTTCCAAGGTGCTGTTTATCTGCACGGCCAACACGCTGGACTCGATCCCCGGCCCGCTTTTGGACCGCATGGAGCAAATTCGCCTTTCAGGTTATATCGCGGAAGAGAAGCAGGCGATTGCCAAGCACCACCTGTGGCCGAAGCTTCTTAAGCGCAATAACATGCCTAAAAAGCGCATCAACTTAACCGAGGCGGCGTTAAAGCAGGTTATTGAAGGCTACGCCCGTGAGGCTGGCGTTCGGCAACTCGAAAAGCAGCTTCACCGTATTGTACGTAAAGCGGCGGTTAAGCTCCTGGAAGAGGAGATCGAAACCGTCAAGATTTCGGTCAATAACCTGGAGGAGTTTTTGGGAGCGCCTCTTTTCCGTAAGGAAAAAGCCCTCAAAGGCGAAGGCGTGGTGACAGGGCTTGCCTGGACATCAATGGGCGGGGCTACCTTGCCCATTGAAGCGGGTAAAGTTCACGCGCTGGACCGTGGGTTCAAGCTAACCGGTAAGCTTGGCGATGTCATGAAAGAGTCTGCCAACATTGCCTACAGCTACACCCTGGGCCACCTGCAGGAGTATGGCGCAGATACTGACTTCTTTGATTCAGCGTTTGTTCACCTGCATGTGCCCGAGGGCGCAACACCCAAGGATGGCCCTTCGGCGGGTGTCACCATGACCACCGCGCTACTCTCGCTCGCCAAGCATCAGCCCATTACGCGGCCACTGGCAATGACGGGAGAGCTCACCCTGACCGGTCAGGTGCTTCCTGTTGGCGGCATTCGTGAGAAAGTGATTGCTGCCCGGCGTAGCGACATTTTTGAGGTGATACTGCCCGAGGCCAACCGCCGCGATTACGAAGAGCTCCCTGATTATCTTAAGAAAGGTATGACGGTACACTTCGCTAACCGCTATAAAGACGTGGCTAACGTTGTCTTTAAGAATTGAAACATACGCCAGGGAAGGGCTGAGCGAGGGTAGATGATTTAAAACATATTTTCTTATCGAACATCGCGAAAAACCTCGTACTTCTAGTGCGAGGATGGATAGCGAGGGGCGCGAGAGCGTCCCTAGTCCGGCCTCGATTGTTGCTCAATATACTGTTTGACCATGCTCAGGGGGGCGCCTCCGACACTTCCCGCAAAGTAGCTTGGACTCCACAGCGAGTTCTTCCGGTAGGCGGGCTGCACCAGTTCAGGGTGTAGTAACTTCATCCGCCGGCTGGATACCCCCTTCAAACTATTCACCAGCTTGGATACCGCCACTTTGGGTGGAAAGTTGACAAGCAAATGGACGTGATCGGTTTCACCGTTGAACTCCTGTAGCTCCGCCTCGAAGTCCCGACACACTCGGTCGAAAAGCAATTCGAGGGAGTTGAGATGCGCGCCGGTGAACACCTTGCCCCGATACTTGGTGACAAAGACCAAATGGGCATGGAGTTTAAAAACGCAGTTTCTTCCTGTTCTGATAGCTTGTTTGGTTTCCATAGACCAAGTATATTCGAAGCCATGAAGCAGACCAAGACCCTCAAGGTTCGAGTGAAGGACAAACACGCCGCCGAGCTTAACCGCATGGCCCGCAGCGTGAATTTTGTTTGGAACTACCTCAACGAACTGTCTTCTCGAGCCATTCGGGAGAAAGGTCTGTTTCTGTCTGCCTACGACATGCATCCCTATACCAAGGGTGCTGGCAAGGACCTCGGCCTGCACAGCCAAACGCTGCAATGCATCGCTGCTGAATACGTTGCCCGCCGCAAGCAGTTCAAAAAGCCCCGCCTGAATTGGCGCAAGTCCGGCGGTGTACGCCGCTCACTTGGCTGGATTCCGGTCAATACCGGCGCGGCCAAGTGGAAGAACGGGCAGGTATTTCACAACGGCACCTACTTCAAGGTGTGGGATAGCTACGGCCTGTCGACATACAAGTTCCGTGCCGGCAGTTTCAACGAAGATAGCCGGGGCCGGTGGTATTTCAATGTTGCGGTCGAGGTGGACGTGCAGCCAACGCTTGGGCAGGGCGCCGTTGGCATCGACCTTGGGCTCAAGGATGTGGCCACCTGTAGCGATGGAGGAAGGCTGGAAAATAGCCGCTTCTACCGCCGCATGGAAGACCAGTTGGCGACAGCCCAACGTGCGCGTAACAAGCGGCGGGTAAAGGCTATTCACGCCAAGATCAAGAACCGTCGCCAAGACGCGCAGCACAAGTTTTCCCGGAAACTCGTCAACCAGTACGGCGAAATCGTCGTGGGCGATGTTTCCTCAACCAAGCTCGCGAAGACCAAGATGGCCAAAAGCGTCTACGACGCTGGCTGGTCACAACTGAAAACGATGCTGGAATATAAATGCGCTCACGCAGGCATCGTCTTCAAGGTCGTTCGCGAAACCAACACCACCCGCGCCTGTTCGTCGTGCGGCTCGCTTAGCGGGCCGCAGGGCGTCAACGGGTTGCGAGTAAGGGTCTGGGAGTGCGTGGAGTGTGGTGTACTCCACGACCGGGACGTGAATGCGGCCCGGAATATCCTCAGCCTCGGGGCAGGACGTTGCCCTCAAGAAGTTGGAATCCCCGTCCTTTAGGGCGGGGAGGACGTCAATCTACGCAATGTACTCAACGGCTTAGCGGGTGCGCGCCACCTGACCTTTCAGATTGCGGCAGGGAACCTGGCGGCCAGCAACAAGCAAACTAGCCACGATGAGCTCGGGGAGCTGCTCTACTCACTGGATACCATGCGCTTTAGTTTGGCCAGTATCGTCACTGATCTGGATAGCCGAGTGTCGATCGTGACCCCGGCCGTTAGGCAGATTGCTGCTGAAAACGAAGAGCTTTCATCACGTACCGAGCAGCAAGCATCATCGCTTCAGCAAACCGCTGCCAGCATGGAAGAGATGACCTCTACCGTGCAGCAGAATACTGAAAACGCGCGCCAGGCAACCGAGCTTGCCATGCAAAATGCCGACAGTACACGCGATACTGGCAAACAGATGGAAGCCCTGGTTGAGCGTATGCAGCGCATTGCTCAAAGCGCAGAAAAAATGACCGAAATGATCAGCGTGATTGATGGCATCGCGTTTCAGACCAACATACTGGCGCTTAATGCCTCTGTCGAGGCTGCCCGCGCGGGCGATCATGGCCGTGGCTTTGCCGTTGTCGCCAGCGAAGTGCGTAATCTAGCGGGGCGGAGCGCGACGGCTTCCCAGGAAATTCGCAAAATGATCGACAGTACTACTCAAGAGGTCAGCGGCGGGCGGAGTGCTGTAGAGCAGGCAGAGCGCGCCATTGAAAATGTGATGCAGCAGGTAAACCGTGTCAGCGTGTTAATGGAATCCATTAGTGCAGCCTCTAATGAGCAGAGCAGCGGTATCGGACAAATTAATTCAGCCGTCGCTGAAATGGACCATGTGACACAGCAAAATGCATCAAAAGTGCAGTCAATCGCGGCGTCAGCTGACAATTTGGCGCTAGAGGCCTTTGAGCTGGCCAACGTGGTCGATGCGTTCCGCTTAAAAGGCTTTCAAGAAGAGAGTGCCAAGGCTGCCCGCGATAAGCTTTCGTTTACGCATAAGGCTCAGCAGAAAACAACCAGGCAACTGCCTGCCGCCAGTAATGCCGCACTTGGTAAACTCGCCGCCCAGCCTCAGCACGACCAGTGGGAAGAGTTTTAAGCGTCTAACGCCTCAACACGCCCGTACCTGATAGATGCCACCCTCCAGGGTGGCATTTTAGAAACGCGTCAGCGGATTAATCTCGTCGGACACTACATCTGGCGCTGTGGGCAGCGCTCATGCCACAATCATGGGCGCTGGATTCACCTGCCCACCGCCGAGTTGGCAGCGGGCCAAAAAAAAAGATGTAGAGGACACTATGCCTGAGTATCGCTCCCGTACGACCACCGCTGGCCGCAATATGGCTGGCGCCCGCGCTTTATGGCGCGCCACGGGTATGAAAGATGACGATTTTCACAAACCTATTATCGCGGTCGCCAACTCCTTTACCCAATTTGTCCCCGGTCACGTCCACCTGAAAGATATGGGCCAACTGGTTGCGCGTGAAATTGAGAAAGCCGGTGGCGTAGCCAAGGAATTCAACACTATTGCCGTCGATGACGGCATTGCGATGGGCCACGACGGCATGCTGTACTCGCTGCCCAGCCGCGACATTATCGCCGACAGCGTTGAGTACATGTGTAACGCGCACTGTGCCGATGCGTTGGTCTGTATCTCCAACTGCGACAAGATCACCCCTGGCATGTTGATGGCTGCCATGCGCCTGAATATTCCGGTCGTCTTTGTCTCAGGCGGGCCGATGGAGGCCGGCAAAACCAAGCTGTTAAATCATGGCCTGGATTTGGTAGACGCCATGGTAATGGCGGCTGACGACAGCGTGGATGATGAAATGCTGGCCGAAGTTGAGCGTAGCGCTTGCCCCACTTGCGGCAGCTGCTCAGGCATGTTTACCGCCAACTCAATGAACTGCCTGACCGAAGCGCTCGGCCTGGCGCTGCCGGGTAACGGCACTGTGCTGGCAACGCACTCGGACCGTCGTCGTCTGTTTGAAAACGCCGGCCACAAGATTGTTGAGCTGGCCAAGCGTTACTACGAAGGCGATGAGGCGCACCTGCTGCCTCGCGCGATTGGCTCGAAAGCCGCTTTTCGTAACGCGATGACCCTCGATATCGCCATGGGCGGTTCCACCAATACCATTTTGCACCTGCTGGCGGCCGCGCAAGAAGCGGAAGTCGACTTCACCATGTCGGATATCGATCAGCTTTCCCGTGAAGTGCCTCAACTGTGTAAAGTGGCGCCCAATACCCAAAAGTACCACATTGAAGATGTGCACCGGGCGGGTGGCATCATGGCGATTTTGGGTGAGCTTGATCGCGCGGGCGTGCTGGATACCTCGGTGCCCACGGTTTACGGTGATAGTCTCAAAATCGCGCTGGACGAGTGGGACATCATGCGCTCACCCAGTCCGGAAGTGGTTGAGTTCTTTAAAGCAGGCCCTGGTGGCGTGCCCACCCAGACGGCCTTCTCGCAAAGCACGCGCTGGCCGAGCCTGGACGGCGACCGAGCGACTGGCTGTATCCGTAACCTGGAGCACGCATTCTCAACCCAGGGCGGCTTGGCCGTGCTTTACGGCAACATCGCGCTGGACGGCTGTGTGGTCAAAACCGCCGGCGTCGATGACTCGATCCTGCTGTTTGAAGGCACGGCTCATGTGGTGGAGTCCCAAGATCAGGCGGTCGCCAACGTACTGGATGGCAAGGTAAAAGAGGGCGATGTCGTGGTAATCCGCTACGAAGGCCCTAAAGGCGGTCCCGGCATGCAGGAAATGCTTTATCCAACCTCATACCTTAAATCCAAAGGGCTGGGCAAGGCCTGCGCGCTACTGACCGATGGTCGCTTCTCGGGGGGTACATCCGGCTTGTCCATCGGTCACGTATCGCCTGAAGCGGCAGCGGGGGGCGCAATCGGCCTGGTGGAACAGGGCGATACCATCATCATTGATATCCCCAACCGCACGATTAACGTCAAGCTTTCCGATGCTGAGCTTACCGCTCGTCGCGAAGCGATGGATGCTAAAGGAAAAGAGGCCTGGAAACCGGTCGAGCAGCGCCCCCGCAAAGTGACGCCTGCGCTAAAGGCCTATGCACTGTTAGCGACGTCCGCTGACAAAGGAGCGGTGCGCGATCTTTCCAAGCTCGATTAAACGTTCGCAAGGAGCATTATGAAAGCAACGATCAATGTGGGCCTGGTAGGTTATGGGTTCGCGAGTAAAACGTTTCATGTACCGCTCATTCAGGCCACGGAAGGCCTGGATTTGGTCGCGGTGTCCTCAAGCGACGCCGCTAAGGTGCAGGCGGATTTGCCTGATGTAGAGGTCGAGAACGAGGCGCGGGCATTATGCCAGCGTTACGATATTGACCTTATTGTGATTCCTACCCCCAACGATACCCACTTTCAGCTTGCCAAAATGGCACTTTCTGCGGGCAAGCACGTGGTGGTGGATAAACCGTTTACCGTGACGCTGTCAGAAGCCAAGCAGTTAAAATCGCTGGCCGTGGTGAAAGAGCGTTTGATCTCGGTGTTTCATAATCGCCGTTGGGATAGCGATTTTTTAACGGTTAAGGCTTTGCTTGAGACAGGCACGCTAGGACGTGTGACCGGTTTCGAATCGCGCTTTGATAGGTTCAAACCAGAAGTACGCGACCGCTGGCGCGAGAAAGCCACGGCGGGTGGCGGTCTCTGGTTTGACCTGGGGCCACATCTGCTGGATCAGGCATGTGAGTTGTTTGGGATGCCCAACGCCATTTTGCTGGAGCTGGGCACACGCCGCGATGGCGCGCAAGCCGATGACGATTTTCTCGCGCTACTGGCCTACGATGACCGGCGTGTTCAGTTAAGCGCCAGTGCGCTAGTGGCCGAAGCGACACCACGTTTTCGGATACATGGCACGCAAGGCAGCTATGTAAAATACGGTCTGGACCCTCAAGAAGATCGCCTGAAGGCAGGGGAAGTGCCTGCTGTTAATTGGGGAGAAGATACCCCAGGCACGTTGACGCTGCGCGAAGGGCAGGGTGAACAGGCATCACTGACAAGCCATGAGCATCCTACTCAGCCGGGTAACTACCTGGCCTATTACCAGGGAATCGTCGAGGCTCTTCAAGGCCGTGCTGCGCTACCGGTAGATATCGAAGCCGCGCTACGCTCGATGACGCTTTTGGAAGCGGGGCAGGATAGCTACCGCCAACGCCGCTGGATAGCGCTTAAACCCCACTTTTAACCCAACATGAAAGTCAGCACCCGCTTCACGCGGGTGCCTTATTTGCTCGTTCCTCGCAAAACGTTACCACGCGCTACAATTCTCGCTAGGTCCGAAAATAGCGCAAATTCGTAGCGCGTGGTAAGCGCAGCGCACCCGCGGGAGCAACGCGAAGCATTGCCAGGTGATGAAGTGCAAAGCATAGACATAAGCACGGTGATAATGCCAAGGCGGCTTGGCGCCGCCACTCGCGGGTGCCTTATTTGCTCGTTCCTCGCAAAACGTTACCACGCGCTACGATTCTCGTTGGATCCGAAAATAGCGCAAATTCGTAGCGCGTGGTAAGCGCAGCGCACCCGCGGGAGCAACGCGAAGCGTTGCCGGGGTTGGGTGGCGGGGTGCAATAGCATAGGCATAAGCACGGTGATAATGCCAAGGCGGCTTGGCGCCGCCACTCGCGGGTGCCTTATTTGCTCGTTCCTCGCAAAACGTTACCACGCGCTACGATTCTCGCTAGATCCGAAAGTAGCGCAAATTCGTAGCGCGTGGTAAGCGCCAGCGCACCCGCGAGAGCAACGCGAAGCGTTGCCGGGGTTGGGTGGCACAAGCCAAGGCGGCTTGCGCCGCCACTCGCGGGTGCCTTATTTACTCGTTCCTCGCAAAACGTTACCACGCGCTACGATTCTTGCTGGATTCGAAAATAGCGCAAATTCGTAGCGCGTGGTAAGCGCAGCGCACCCGCGGGAGCAACGCGAAGCGTTGCCGGGGTTGGGTGGCGGGGTGCAATAGCACGGAGGCACAAGCCAAGGCGGCTTGGCGCCGCCACTCGCGGGTGCCTTATTTGCTCGTTCCTCGCAAAACGTTACCACGCGCTACGGTTTTTGCTGGATTCGAAAAGCGGGGCCGACATTACCTCACAACAAATCAGCAGCGTCCTGACGCTTCTCGTCACGTAATTTATCGCGGGCGATATACAGGGCTGCTATGGCACGGGCTTCATGAAAATCGTCGCGTAGCAGAAGGGCAGGCAGCTCTTCGATGGGGTGGGTCTCGACAATAAGCGGCTCTGGCTCATCGCCCGGCAGCCGTTTGGCATACAGGTCGGTCGCGATTAATACCTGCATGCGATGGCGCATATAGTTGGGGGCCAGTGAAAGCTCAACTAAAGGCTCGATGCAGTGAGCACCAAAGCCGCACTCTTCCATCAATTCACGGTTAGCCGCGGTAATAACATCCTCGCCCGGGTCCACCAACCCTTTGGGAAGCGTTAATACGTAGTCTTCAAAACCTGCCGCATACTCGCGTATCAGCAACACATGGTCAGGGTCAGGCATGGCCACAATCATTACCGCACCACGGTCGGCGCCGGTTAAACGCTCAAACTGGCGCTCCTCGCCGTTCGAGAAGCGTAAATCCAGCGACTCAATATGAAACAAGCGGCTTTTGGCTACGCTCTCACGGGCCAGTATCTGCGGCTTGCGCAGGTAGCCGGCGGGAGAATCAGATGCTGACATAAGGGCCTCCATGGCTGCTAAATAAGGGTTAGGCTACAATAGCACGCTTACTCTTTTAGACTGGAGCGGCAATGATTGATTGGCGCGAAATTGATACCGTGCTGTTGGATATGGACGGTACGCTGCTGGACCTACACTTTGACAGCCACTTCTGGTTGGAGCATCTCCCGCGCCGTTATAGAGAGCTTCATCAGCTTGATGAAGCATCTCAAAATGCACTCCAGCAGCGCATTATGGGCGAACAGGGCACGCTAAACTGGTACAGCCTGGCGTACTGGAGCCGAGAGCTGAATGTCGACGTCGTTGCGCTCAAGCGGGAAGTGCAACATTTAATTGGTCTACGTAGCGATGCACTCGACTTCTTAGCGTGGCTAAAGCAGGCCCATCCCCGAGTGATATTGGCCACCAACGCTGATAGAGCCAGCCTATCGCTTAAATTGCCGTTAACAGGGTTGGAAAACTACCTGGATGCCATCATCTCCTCTGAAGATGTAGGGGCAGCGAAAGAGGAGCAGGCATTTTGGTTTGCACTGCAAGACATCGAACCCTTTGACCCGGCCCGTACCCTGTTTATAGACGATAACTCCCGCGTGCTGGAAAGCGCCCGCGAATTTGGCATCCGGCATTTGCTGGGTATTAAACAGCCAGACAGCCAGCGCCCAGAAAAAGAGCTGCAGGAGTTTATTGCTCTGGATCGATTTGCCCAACTGCTGCCAGAAAACGTACCTGGGTAGCAAGGAGAGCGTTAATGAGCGACACCGTTCGCTTGGATAAGTGGTTATGGGCTGCGCGGTTTTTTAAAACCCGCGCGCTCGCTAAAAAAGCCATTGAAGGTGGCAAGGTGCATTATGACGGTGCGCGTGTCAAAACCAGTAAAAATGTCGAGCTGGGGGCGCTTATCCGCGTGCCTCAGGGGTGGGATATTTACGAGGTCGAAGTAATAGAGCTTTCTGACCAGCGTCGCGGTGCGCCTGAAGCCCGAAAACTCTATGCAGAGACCACCGAAAGTGTCGAGCGCCGCGCCCGTGAGACCGAAGCCCGCAGGCTTACTAATCAAGCCATGCAGCACCCCCTCAAACGGCCTGATAAAAAGCAGCGCCGCGATATACAGCGCTTTCAGCGTCAGCCCGGCGAGTAGCCGACGTTTCCTGCCTTGGGCTGTCTTCACGGCCAAGGCAGGCTAGCCCGCCAAGCGCCCATTTTAAGTACCCTTTTACTGCAGGACCTTGTTATGTCTGATCAAATTCAGCGGTTTATGTTTGACCAAACCAACGTACGTGGCGAAATCGTAACGCTAGCCACTGCCTACCACGAAGTGCTCACGCGCCACGCGTATCCGCCCGCCGTTAATGAGCTGTTGGGTGAGCTGTTGGCCGCTGTCGCGCTACTAACCGATACCATTAAGTTGGACGGCACCTTAAGCATTGAAGTGCGTGGCCAGGGCGTGCTGTCGCTATTAATGGCGGAGTCCAACCCAGGCGGTGAGCTACGTGCGATTGCTCGTGTGGCGGAGGATAGCCACTTGCCCAGCGAGCGGGCAGACTTTCGTGAATTGGTCGGAGAAGGGCAAATTGTCATTACGCTCGACCCGCGTGAAGGCAACCGCTACCAGGGCATTGTCGCGTTGGATCACGAAACGCTCAGTGGCTGTCTGGAAGCCTATTTTGGAAAATCCGAACAGCTGCCTACTCGCTTGTGGTTAGCGGCAGACGGCGAGCGTGCCGGTGGCTTGCTGCTGCAGCGCCTGCCTGATGCCTCGCAAAATCAGGATGTCGATGCGTGGGAGCGCAGCGTCGCGTTGGCCGATACGATCAAACCTGAGGAGCTTTTGGGGTTAGAGCAGCGCGAAGTGCTTTATCGCCTTTATCATGAAGAGACGGTTCGGGTCTTTGATCCTAAAGCCCTGCGTTTTGGCTGTACCTGTTCGCGGGAGCGAATGGCGGGAGGATTGATCACGTTAGGGGCTGCTGAACTGCGCGATATTGTGCGTGAAAAAGGCGCTATTGATACGCAATGCCACTTCTGTCACACGAAATATCACTACACTGCGGCTGATGTTGAGACATTATTGGAGAACCCGGATGCACCATCGCCGGTTATTCACTGATTATGTAGTCGTTTATCAAGGCGCTGATTAACGGGGTGTGCTCGCAAAAGGGCAGTAGCGACAACGGTTGTAGCGATTCCACCCTGAAAATAGTTAAAAGCTTACTGCGCTGCAATAAGAAATATTGTGTATTTGTAGTAGTTTAACTACAAAATGTTTGCTCAAAGCCCCCGTTTCCCGGGGGCTTTCTTTTTGCAATAATGCGCCTGACTTCAGCACACCCAGCGCAATGTAATGTTGTTGGGACGACCTTTTTTTGGTGGCGTTAACAGCGCCCGGTAACGAGAGAATGGCCGCAAGGCCCAGGAATCAAAATGACCACGACTCAAGCCGCTCCCCAAGCCCACGTGAATCTTAGCAGCGCCGAATTAATCGAGCGCGCCGTGGCCCGTGGTGAAGGCCGCCTGTCGGCAGATGGCGCTCTGGCCATCAATACTGGCGTACGCACGGGGCGTTCGCCAGCTGACCGCTTCATTGTCGATGAACCGTCGACGCGTGACAGTATTGATTGGGGCAGCGTCAACCGCCCGTTTGATGCCGCTAAATTCGACGCTCTCTGGGCGCGGGTTGAAGAGTATCTAAGCCGTCGTGAGTATTTTGTATCTGAGCTGCACGTGGGGAGTGATTCCACCCACTATCTGCCGGTTCGCGCGACCACTGAAACCGCTTGGCAGAATCTTTTCGGCCGCACCATGTTTGTACGTCCGAGCGCTTACAACCCGGCGGGTAAAGATGAGTGGGTCATTCTCAACGCGGCAAATTTTGAGTGCGAGCCGAGCCGTGATGGCACCAACTCTGACGGCTGCGTAATTATCAATTTCGCCGAGAAAAAAGTGCTGATCGCCGGTATGCGCTATGCAGGCGAAATGAAAAAAGCCATGTTCTCGGTACAGAACTTCCTGCTGCCAGCGTCTGACGTGCTGCCGATGCACTGCTCGGCCAACGTGGGTGAAGATGGCGAAACCTGTCTATTCTTCGGTCTTTCTGGTACGGGTAAAACCACGCTTTCCGCTGATCCGGCACGTTACCTGATTGGTGATGACGAGCACGCCTGGGGTGACGGTATCGTCTTCAATATGGAAGGTGGTTGCTACGCTAAATGTATCGACCTTTCCGAGAAAAATGAGCCGGTTATCTGGAACGCCATCAAGTTCGGCACGGTGCTTGAAAACGTGGTGCTCAATGACCGCCTCGAGCCTGACTACGCCGACGACAGCCTGACGCAGAACTCGCGTGCCGCGTATCCGCTTGAGCATATTGAAAAGCGCGTGCCGGAAAACCTGGCGGGCGAGCCCAATGCTATCGTCTTTTTGACCTGCGACATGTCGGGTGTGCTGCCGCCGGTGTCGGTGCTTTCAAAAGAAGCCGCGGCGTACCACTTCCTTTCCGGTTACACCGCTAAGGTTGGCTCTACCGAAATGGGCTCTTCAGAAGGCCTGGCCGCTACGTTCTCTACCTGCTTTGGTGCCCCGTTCTTCCCGCGTCCGGCGCGTGAGTACGCGGATCTTCTGATCAAACGTGTTGATAAGAAAGACGCTCAGGTTTACCTGGTCAATACCGGTTGGACGGGCGGCGCGTTTGGGGAAGGCGGTTCACGCTTCTCTATCCCGACGACGCGCGCGATTATCAGTGCGATTCAGTCAGGCGTGTTGCGCGATGTAGAAACGCGCCATATCGAAGGCTTGAACCTTGACGTACCGGTCGCCGTGCCAGGCGTTGATTCCAGCCTGCTTGACCCACGCGATACTTGGCAAGACCTCGCTGCCTACGATCAGCACCTGAAAGAGCTAGCGACTAAATTCGTGGACAACTTCAAGAAATTTGAAGGGGTGAGCGAAGCGATCCTTAAAGCAGGCCCGCAGTTGGGTTGATATTGAGTAGGGTGCAAAGCACGTCTTCCAGAAAGCCGCCTCACGTTGAGGCGGCTTTCTGCTATCCGCGTCGATGAACGGCGGGTAAAGAGCAAGCCTTTGCTGAACAATGCCTGAATACTGCAACTGTGTTATCGGTATCGCTGTACATTGGATACTCATTAGTGTGTGTTGTTGACATAAGGTTAATCATGATTAAGGTTAAGTATGTCGTTGATGGTCTCTAGAGGTAATAACGTAAAGAGAAATACCGCGCAGGGAGATAGCGTATGGCGGTAATTGCCTCTATGGGTTTTTAAACGACAGTGTTCTATCCGTTCGATATAACGTATTAGCGAGAACTGTCAAAATCCTTCAGCGGATTTTTTAAACGTAGTTTTTCAAAGACCACTGATTAAAAAAATGCTTAGAAGCAAGGAATAAACGGGACTTACAGAGAATAAATGAGTATTCCGAGCTGATGTTTAACACAGTAGTATCAGGCGCAGCCACGCTATCAACGGTAGCTAATGCGCTGAACCGTTCTGGCATGATGATCATGCTTCAGTATTGAAGCAGAGCTGGTAAATGGCTTCCATGATAACTGTCCAGAGCTGAATGAAATATGCCATTGGAGAGGCAAGCGAATGGGGTCATCTACTGGAATGAAAGCAGATATCGAAAGTGCGTTAAAGGCAGGTATGGAGGCGGGGCGAGCAGCGCATGGAGGCAAGAACGCTGATTATATCCCCTATCTAGCCTCTGTTGATCCTGAGCTGTTTTCACTTGCCATCATAACGGCAGATGGCCAAGTCTATACCGAAGGGGATTGCGACTATGCGTTTGCAATTGAGTCGATCTCAAAAGTATTTACGTTGGCGATGGTCATGGAGCATATCGGCCCTGACGCTGTTCGCGATAAAATTGGAGATAGCCCAACGGGACTGCCCTTCAATTCCATCATCGCACTGGAGCTAAATAACGACAAACCGCTCTCTCCGCTTGTCAATGCCGGCGCTATCGCGACGGTAAGCCTTGTGCCCGGGGAGAGTGCAGACGAATGCTTTGAAGCTATTCTCCAGTGCCAGCGTGAATTTGCGGGACGAGATCTTGCCATGAGTGCCGAGATTAATGCGTCTGAGCAGTCTACCAACGCCCATAATCGGGCTATCGCATGGCTGCTTGAAAGCGCTGGTGCGTGTTATAGCGACCCGGTACGCACTGTCGATGTCTATACACGGCAATGCTCTACCCTGATTAATTGCAAGGATCTTGCCACGATGGGGGCAACGCTTGCTGCAGGTGGTATTAATCCGTTAACCAAGCGACAGGTCATGGATGCGCGTTATGTCCATTATATATTGGCTGAAATGATGATGGAGGGACTTTACACGGCTTCTGGAGACTGGGCTTATGAGGTAGGCTTGCCCGCGAAGAGTGGTGTTGGTGGGGGTATTCTCGCTGTCATGCCGGGGCAGCTCGCGATAGCCGCTTTTTCTCCTCGCTTGGATGAGGCTGGCAATAGCATTCGTGGTCAGGCCGCTGTCAAGGCTGCTGCGGCATCGCTGGGTCTCAATCTCTTCAAGGCTCCTTGCCAGTAAATGCCTTGAAGAAAGAAGGTGACTGTTCATGGCAATTAAAAGGGCGGCCATGCCCTGAACGGTCTTTTATCCCCATTGCTATAAAGGGAGTCTTGTGCAGATACAGCGGTAGTAGGCTGATTGTGATACCTTGTCAGCACTAAAAAATGCTGCATGAGTTAGTTGCAATTTATGGATGTCAATCAGCGAATTATTTCCCGCTTAGCCGACGAGCTAGGCGTGCGTACCCAGCAAGTAGCGGCTACGGTAGAGCTGTTGGATGGCGGTGCCACCGTGCCGTTTATTGCCCGTTACCGTAAAGAAATTACCGGGGCATTAGATGATACCCAACTGCGTCAGTTGGATGAGCGGTTGCGCTATCTGCGCGAGCTTGAAGAGCGCCGTGCCGCTGTCCTGGAAGCCATTGATGAGCAGGGCAAGTTGGATGCATCGCTCAAGGCGAGCATAGACGCGGCAGAAACCAAGCAACGCCTTGAAGATCTCTATTTACCCTTTAAGAAAAAACGCCGCACAAAGGCACAAATCGCGCGTGAAGCGGGGCTTGAGCCGTTGGCGGATGCGCTGCTGGCGAATCCCGCGCTTGACCCTGAAGCGGAAGCAGCCGGCTACCTGCGACCGGCAGAGGGTGATATTCCCGCCGTTGAAGATGCCAAAGCGGCGCTGGACGGCGCTAAACAAATCCTGATGGAGCGCTTTGCCGAAGACCCCGAGCTAATCGGTCGGTTGCGCGAGCGCCTCTGGCAAGAGGGTGAGCTGAGTGCCCGTGTGCTGGAGGGCAAGCAGCAAGAAGGCGCTAAGTTTGCGGATTACTTTGAGCACGATGAAAAGCTTGCCAAAGTGCCTTCACACCGTGCGCTTGCCATGTTCCGTGGCCGCAATGAAGGCGTGCTGAGCCTCGCTATTCGCTTGCCTGGTGAAGATGATGCGCCTATTCATCCCGCCCAGGTGGCCATTGCCAAACAGGTGGGCATTAGCGATGAGGGCCGCGCTGCTGATAAATGGTTGGGCGAGGTGGTCCGTTGGACATGGCGAGTGAAACTCTACACAGCGCTGGAAACCGAGCTGCTGGGGCGTTTGCGCGAGCAGGCTGAGCAAACTGCCATCGAAGTATTTGCCGCCAATCTGAAAGACCTGCTGCTGGCCGCTCCCGCTGGGCAAAAAATTACCCTGGCGCTTGATCCTGGTTTGCGTACCGGTTGCAAGGTGGCGGTCATTGACGCAACCGGGCAGTTTATCGACCAGGCGACTATTTACCCGCATGCGCCACAAAACCGCTGGGATGAGTCGCTCAACGTACTGGCTAAGCTCGTTAAGCAGCATGGCGTTCAACTGGTTGCTGTTGGGAACGGCACCGCCAGCCGTGAAACCGACAAGCTGGCAGGGGAGCTACTGAAAGCATTGGCGCCTGAGTATCGGGTCAGCAAAGTGATGGTATCGGAAGCCGGGGCGTCTGTTTACTCCGCTTCGGAATATGCTTCTCGTGAGCTGCCGGATCTTGATGTAACAATACGCGGCGCGGTGTCGATTGCTCGCCGCTTGCAAGACCCGCTGGCTGAGCTGGTTAAAATTGAGCCCAAGTCGATTGGCGTAGGCCAGTATCAGCATGACGTTTCTCAGGTACAGCTATCGCGTAGCCTGGAGGCTGTCATTGAAGATTGTGTTAACGCCGTGGGAGTTGACCTTAATACGGCGTCAAGCGCGTTGCTCTCACGAGTGGCAGGCCTAAGTGCTGCGATAGCTGAGAATATCGTGGCCCAGCGTAACAGCCTTGGTGCGTTTAAAAGCCGTAAAGCACTGCTGGACGTTAGCCGCCTGGGCCCCAAAACCTTTGAGCAGTGCGCAGGCTTTTTGCGTATCAGCAATGCGGATAACCCGTTGGATGCAAGCGCCGTTCACCCGGAAGCCTATACCCTGGTTGAGCGCATCGCTAAACAGAGTGGCCGTGATGTTAAAGGCTTGATTGGCGATAGCGCTGCGCTGAAAGCGTTAAAGCCCGCTGATTTTGCCGATGAGCGCTTTGGTGTGCCCACGGTCAGCGACATTCTGAGCGAGCTTGATAAGCCGGGCCGTGACCCACGGCCTGAATTTAAAGCTGCAGAATTCCGTGAGGGCGTGGAAACGCTCAAGGATTTGAAGCTGGGTATGGTACTGGAGGGCACCGTGACGAACGTAACGCCCTTTGGTGCGTTTGTAGATATTGGCGTCCATCAGGATGGTCTGGTACATATCTCTGCACTGTCTGATCGCTTTATTGACGACCCACGTAGCGTAGTTAAAGCGGGTGATATTGTGTCGGTAAAAGTGATGAGCGTGGATATTGCACGTAAGCGGGTGGGGCTTTCCATGCGCCTGAATGATGAGCCTGAACGCGAGCAAGAGCGCGCGTCATCAGCCGTTAATAAAGGGTCGCAAAAGCCACCACGTAGCCAACGACCTGCCAGTAAGAGCACGGAAACTTCGGCGCCAATGGGGGCGCTGGGGGCGGCATTGCTGAAAGCCAAGCAGGGCAAGTAGACGCATACGTTGAACGCTTATGTAACTTGAAGGCTTGCGTGGCTTGAAAATACGTGTCTTGAAAATACATGTCTTGAAAATACGTGGCTTGAAAATATAAGGGCTGCCGCCATATCCTGCCTTTTATGATTGATGGATATGCTGGCGATGCCACCTGATTTCACCAGGGCTCGCCCAAAACGAGCCTTACTGACAAGGAGTGTTCACCTTGCCTGAACCACTCACTGTGCCATCTTCGCTGACCTCCCAGGTTGAGCGATTGTTGCCCAGCGCGCGCTTGGGCCGCATGGGACGCTTACGCCGCGGGCTGGAAAAAGAAGGACTGCGGGTTGATGCAAACGGCCATATTGCGCAAACCCCGCACCCAAGTGCTTTGGGTTCCAAGCTAACGCACCCGCATATCACCACTGATTATTCAGAAGCGTTGATTGAATACATTACCCCGGTGTATTCGCAGCCGCGTGAAGCCTTGGCCTTTTTATCGGATCTGCACACCTTTACCTATCAGCACCTTGACCAGGAGTGGGTCTGGCCGGGGAGTATGCCGTCACGGCTTTCAGGTAATGCCAGCGTGCCCATTGCGGATTACGGCTCTTCCAACGTCGGCACCATGAAGCACGTCTACCGTAAAGGGCTGGACGTACGTTATGGGCGGATCATGCAGGCAATTGCTGGCGTACATTACAACGTCTCGTTACCTGATGATATGTGGCACGCGCTGCGCGAGCTGGAAGGTGCAAATAATATCCCGTTTAACGACTATCGTTCGACGCGCTATTTTGGCCTTATCCGTAATTTTCGACGTCATAGCTGGCTGCTGCTTTATCTGTTTGGCGCTTCGCCTGCGGTAGATAAAAGCTTTTTGCCTAACGGCAATGTGCCTGAAAAGTTGAAGCCACTCAACGACGATACGTTTTATGCACCGTTCGCTACAACGCTGCGTATGTCGGATCTAGGCTATCAAAACAAGGTCCAGGCTCAGCTTAAAATCTGCTTTAACTCGCTATCCAACTATGTGAACACGTTGCGCCATGCGATCTCAACGCCGTGGCCGGATTATGAAAAACTCGGCGTTAATGTGGAGGGTAACTGGCAGCAGTTGAATGCCAATATTCTCCAGATAGAGAACGAGTACTACAGCGATATTCGTCCCAAGCGCGTCGCCAAGCATAACGAAACGCCTAGCCAGGCGCTTGAAGCGCGCGGTGTTGAGTATATTGAAGTGCGCTGTTTGGACCTGAACCCCTTTGACCCGCTGGGTGTCACCGAGACACAGATGCGCTTTGTCGACACCTTCCTGATGTGGTGTTTACTCAGCGATAGCCCGTGGATTTCTGATGATGAGTGCGACCGCCTGGACGACAACCGTCGTTGGGTGGTGGAGCGCGGCCGTGACCCAGAGTTAACGCTGATTCGTAATGGCCAGACCACCTCGGTTAGTGAGTGGGGCGAGCAGATTTTTGCAGAATTGCACGAAGTCGCCCGCCTGCTGGATGCTGTGGAAGACGATGCGCCTCACGCGGCAGCACTCAATGAGCTGGCCCCGCGTTTGCGAGATCCTTCGCTGACGCCCTCGGCTCAGCTGTTGGCGCTTATGAAAGAGGGCAATGGTTCGTTAAGTGATACGCTGCTTGGGCTGGCCAAGGAGCAGAGCGAAAAGCTTAAAAATACACCCATGCTACGCTCACGCGAAGCCTTGCTTGACCAGTTGATTGAGACCTCGCATCAGCAGCAGAAAGATATAGAAGCGGCAGACCAGGAGAGTTTTGCTGACTTCCTCGATACGTACTTTACCAAGGCGCGTGAATCGCGCGCGTTGTCTGCGTTACTACTTGAGGAGAGGCAATGAAGCCCACAGCACTTCGCCCCGTGGCCCTTGCAGGCTTGGCATTTTGTGTCTTGATGATGGCCGTCGCGCTTGGCCTTGAGCATATTATGGGTCTTGAACCCTGCCCGCTGTGCATTTTTCAGCGCGTAGCGGTCATTGCTGCAGGCGTGATCTTTGCGGTTGCGGCTATCCACAACCCAAACGGCCGTGTGGGGAAAGGCATTTACGGTGTGTTGGGGTTGATAGCGGTAGCCACCGGCGCGTTTATTGCCGGTCGCCATGTGTGGCTGCAAACCCTCCCGGCCGACGAGGTACCGTCCTGTGGCCCAGGTCTTGGCTACATGATGGATATTCTGCCCATGCAGGATGTCGTTGCCATGGTGTTGACAGGCTCTGGCGAGTGCGCCGAGATTGACGTTACCTTTATGGGGGCTTCTCTGCCTGCCTGGACATTCCTCGGCTTTGTTATCCTGGCGCTTGTACCTCTGCGGATATTGTGGCTAGCTATCAAGCGATAGATGGCTGTTTGTGTGGCCAGCGTTTTGGCTGGCCGTTAGCATCAAGGAAACGGCCCCTAACAGAATTGACAGAGAAAGGTGGAAACGCGAGCCTTACTCTGTTGTAGGTGGCTATTAGCAAGGAGAAACCCATGCTCGAAGATTGCAAAAATGCCCAAGAGCGCTGGGGAGGCGTTCATGGCTTGATCGACCGCTGGCTGGAGCAGCGCCGCGCGCTTTTGGCGAGCTTTATCGAGCTAAAGGAAGCCTGCGACACTGAACTAGAAGCCGTTAGCAAAGAGCGCATTGATACCTTTAGCCAAATGCTCATGGATTACATTAGCGCGGGGCATTTTGAGATTTACCCCCAGCTCGCGGAAGAAGCGAAAGCCTTTGATGATGAGAGTGCGCTGCACATCGCATCACGGCTTCTGGAGCGCCTTGAGATGTCTACGCAAATGGTGCTTGAGTTCGACCAGGATTACGAGTCACCTGTGCGTTGCCAGCAGCATTTGGTGCGCCTGCCCGCCTGGATTGATCGCTTGGCAAAAGGTCTCACTGAGCGTTTTGCGCTAGAAGATCAGCTCATTGCCCGCTTGCACGCCGCCAATACCCCCAGCTAAGCCTTTCCTCTTCATTGCTTGTTGTTGTTGTGCGCCAGATAAAAGCACCCTTGAAGGTGCTTTTTGTCGCATTTTATTCCGGCTAATCTTCCCAGACGCCCTGGTTTAATGGGGCGATACTTGCTGCTTGGTTGAGGCTTCCTAATACTGTTTCTTTTTATGAAGGAGACGTTTACATAAGTTGATTTAGTAATAAATAAGCTATAGTTTGCCTGAAGTGTGGTTTAACTATTAATAAGATGAGGAAGAGTAGTATGCGACGTTTTTCCAAGCCTTGTTTAGCAGGTTTTTGCCTATCGGCTATCAGTATTGCTCTCGCGCCCACAGTGGCCGCATGTACCTCCCTTCTTTATAGCGACGCAAATGATAAATTTTATGCGGGCCGCACCATGGAACTGCCCATGGAGCTACCTTATAAAGTGTCCTACTTTCCAGCAGGCACTAGCTTTGGCTCGCAGGCTGATAAACATCACGTGCTGGACTTTACCGGCCAAAACGCCTTTGTTGCCGTTACGGTGCCGGACCCCGTATCAAAAGATTTAAAAGTAGCTGAAGGTGTTAACGACAAGGGTTTGACGTTTGGCTTGCTGGCGTATGCCAGCACCGAAGGCCCCGCCGATATGGTTAACAATACGCAGGCGGTGCTGGCAGCTATCGACCTCGGCGCTTGGGCGCTTTCTCAGTTTTCTACCGTTGACGAAGTAAAGCAGGCGTTAGAAGAACAACCTGTTATGGTGACGTCGCTACTGCCGATGGGCGTGCTGGATACGCCGTTTCACTACACGTTGCACGATGCCACGGGCAAATCCATCGTGATAGAGTTTGCCAATCACGAGCAGAATGTTATCGACAACCCGCTAGGGGTCATGACCAACGGGCCAGAATTTTCCTGGCACATGACCAACCTGAATAACTACACGTTTTTAAGTAACATTGACCAATCAAAGCTGGAATTGAGTGGGGTAAAACTTGCTCAGCCTGACTCAGGAATTGCGACGGCCGGGCTGCCTGCGTCGAATACGTCAGTTGGGCGCTTTGTGCGCGCTATTTACTACTCCCAGTTTGCTGAAAAAGCAGAAAACGCAGACAGCGCCATCACTACACTGGCCCATGTCATGAATAACTTTGACCGGCCACGCGGTATTACCATCGACAACCGGTTCCGCGATTCGATTGAAAATATTGCTGCCCCCGGCGTTAATGATGACCGTGTCTATACCTCGGAGTACACCTCATGGACGTCACTGATTGACCTTCAACAGCGGACGCTTCACCTACGCTCTTACGATAGCCTTAACTACATCCATTTCGATCTGGATGAGCTCACGGATATTGATGAGATCCGTCATGTTGAACTCAAGGATGTGGTTCATGGCCCGCAAGATGCCACGCTGGCCCTGAGTCAATAAGCCAGGTTTACAGGGCCGACGTTTACAGGGCTGGTGTTTATAGGGCCAATGCTTATAAGAAAAGGGGGGGCGCTCAAACGGCCCCTTGTGTTCGTCTGGCCGCTACGGCTTGTGGCGGTGTAGTTTGCCACCCAGCACCAGCATGCAGGGCGTCAGCAGAAGGGTGAGGGCGGTCGCGAAGGTAAGCCCGCCGGCAATAGCGCTCGACATCTGTGTCCACCACTGCGCTGAAGGGGCGTTGAACCCAAGTGACGGTGCGAACAGGTTGACGTTCATGCCCAGTACCATCGGCATCAAACCCAGCACTGTGGTGATTGCCGTTAACAGCACCGGGCGAAGCCGCAAACAGCCTGCTTCCAATGCGGCCTCGGCCGGTGCCATCCCTTCAAGACGTAGCTCATTATAGGTATCGATTAGTACGATATTGTTATTCACCACGATACCGGCCAGCGCAATGACCCCCATACCGACCATCACAATGCCAAAGGCCTGACCCGTGATCAGCAGTCCTATCAATATTCCGGCTGTCGAGAAGACGATGGCCGAAAGCACTAGAATCGCTTGGTAGAAGCTGTTGAATTGAGTCACCAGGATCAGCGACATCAGCCCAATAGCGACAAAGAACGCACTGATCAAGAACTGCATCGCCTCCAGTTGGTCCTCCTGTTCACCGGCCACATTCACCATCAAATCATTGGGCAGCTTGTCTTGCGCTGCCTGAAACAGTGCCCTTAAACGTTCATCTGCCAGATACCCCGGCGCCAAATCAGCTTCGACGGTAATGGCTCGGCGCCCATTAATACGATTAAGCGTGCCTACTTTGGGTGCTGGAGTAATCTCCACGAAGTGAGAAATAGGCACCTGCCCGCGCGGTGTGTTTATCGTCATGCGGCCGAGTTGGTCGAGTGAGCGCCAACCTTCCGGTAACCGAATTCGAATATCGACCTCATCACTAACGTCAGGCGGCCGGTAGCTGGCCACCTGTAAGCCGTTGGTAAGCAGTTGCACCGCACTGCCAATGGTCGTGATATCAGTGCCCATGCGCGCAGCCGCTTCCCGGTCCACATTGATCCGCCACTCCACGCCTGGCAGGCTACGGTTATCCTGAATGGCAACGAACCCCCCTAGCTCATGCATGATGGCTTGTAACTGGTCCACCCCTGCATCGGCAACGGCTGGGTTCATGGCGCTGACTTCCAGAACGATAGGCTTTCCGCCTCCAGGCCCCATCTCCTGCTCCTGAAACTCCAGGCGAATACCGGGAATGTCGCTGGCGCGTTCGGCCATATCGGCCAAAATTTCTCGGGAAGGGCGGCGCTCATACCAATCAATAAACTGAAACTGGAGTACGCCGATAACATCGTTCCCCAGTTGCTCGTTAGGAACGGCAAACGAACGCGCGTAGAGCGCCTGTACTTCGCTCATCCCTGATAGCCGTGCCTCCACGCGCTGAACAATGGCATCCGCCTCCAGGGCAGAGAAGTCGCCACGGGCGCGTACCAACACCTGGGCGCTGTCCGGCTCAACGTTGGGGAAGAAGTCGACCCCGTGATTGAGGCGCCCGTAGGCTGTGTAAATTAATGCCAGCAGCAGCACGGCAATGATAAGTACCCAGCCAGGGCGGGCCAGTAGGCGAGAAAGTAAGCGCCGGTAGGCGCGGCCCAGCCGAGTACTTTGGTCGGGGCGAACTCCGCCCTGCGCTGGCTCGGTGGCCGTACGGGTAAACAGTCGCCCAAGCGTGGGTAAGAAAATCAGCGCCATGGCCAGCGACGCCAGTAAACAGAGAATAACGGTTGCCGGCAGATACTTCATAAACTGACCGACCATGCCGGGCCAAAACAGCAGGGGGATAAACACCGCGAGTGTCGTGGCGGTAGAGGCGATCACCGGCCAGCTCATACGTGAGGCAGCATTCAGCCATGCCTGGTGGGGCGATTGCCCCTCGCGCAGGTGACGATCCGCCAGCTCGCTCACCACAATCGCCCCATCTACCAGCATGCCCGCGACCAGAATCAAGGCGAAGAGCACCACAATGTTGAGCGTGAATCCAAACGCCCAGACCAGCAGAATACCGGTTAAAAAGGCGCCAGGAATAGTCAGGCCCACCAGAAGCGCCATGCGCAAGCCCATCACGGCGACCACCACGATGAGCACCAGTACTACCGCAGTCAGCACGTTATTGAGAAGCTCTGAAAGCATATCCTCAACCGTGACCGATTGGTCGAGAATGGTGGTGATATTTAACTGCTCAGGCAACAAATCACTTGCCTGGTCGAGTGTTTCGCGCACCGCAGCAATGGTGGCAATAATGTTGGCACCAGCGCGTTTGGATATTTCCAGTACTACGGCGGGCTGGTCATCAATACGGGCAAAGCCTGCGGGGTCTTTAAAGGTGGGGTGAATCCAGGCGACGTCGCCAAAGGTAACAACGCGGTCCTCATCCACCTTCACCGGCATGTTCATAACATCTTCAAGCGACTCGATAACGCCGGGCACCTTCAACGCCATACGGCCTGCGCCAGTATCCAGGCTGCCCGCTGCTACCAGTCGGTTGTTATTGGAGACGATGTTAAACAGCTCGTTGAAATCGATGCCGTAACTCTCCAGCACCAATGGGTCGACCACGATCTCCAGCAAGTCCTCCTGCTCACCACCAATATCCACTTCCAGCACATCGGCGATGCCTTCAATCTCCTCCTTTAAGTGGCGCGCAACGGTAATCCGTTCCCGGGTATCCAACTGCCCGGAAAGGCCAATACTAAGTACCGGAAATTCCGACACATTGACTTCCATGACCCGTGGTTCATCCGCTTCGGAAGGTAAGTCGCTGCGAGCGATATCAACGCGGTCACGAACGTCGGAAAGCGCCGTGTCAGGGTCAAAGCCTGGGTCAAACTCCAATGAAATAGAGGCGTGGCCTTCGTTGGATTGGGCCGTGAACTTGCGCAGTCCTGCAATGCCGCGCAGTTCCTGCTCCATAGGACGAATCAGCAGGCGCTCACCATCCTCCGGGCTCACACCCTCCAGCGTCAGCGAAACGTAAATCAGCGGAATCGTAACGTCGGGGTTGGCTTCCTTGGGAATGACCTGCCAGGCAACCACGCCTGCCAGCAGTAGGCTAACCAGCAGAAACAGCGTGGTGCGCGTATGGTGAAGCGCGGCATCAATCAACTGGCGCATTAGCGGGCCTCGGATGCAGCATCAACAGAAACAGGCTCGACAACCTCGCCTGGATTCACAAGGCCAGCGCCCAGCGTGATTAAGCGCACCTGATCGGGCAGCCCACTGACATAGGCACTTTCAATCGTCGCGCTAACCAGCTCCACCGGCGTCTCAATCACTTCGTTATCGGCATTGATATGCTTGATAGTCAGCTGGTTTTCATGGCCAAGAGACAGCAGCGCAGGCGAGAGGCTGTGTACAGAGCGGGGCGGCAGGGTAATCGTAAGCTCCGCGCTACCGCCGGACATGGGCAGCTGCAAAGGGTTATCCAGCGTTGCTTCGACATAGAACGTACGCGTCGCTTCATTGGCCCGGCGGCTAATAAAGCTCAGCTCGCCCTCAAGATGAGCACCATTGAGCAAGCGAGCCGTAACGGGCAGGCCAACGGCCAGGTCACCCACTTGTTGCTGAGACACCCAAGCGGTGCCGGTTAAACGGCGATCATCTACCAGTCGCCCCCACTCTTCGCCGGGTTGAACGAGATCACCCAATTCAACCTCAATACGGTCCAGCGTGCCGCTAAATGGGGCTTGAGGGCGTGAGTCGGCAAGCTGTTTTTCAAGCTGAGCGACTTGCGCTGCACTCGCGCTTAACGAGGCTTGTAAACGCAGCAGTTCGGGCTGGGAAATAAGCTGACGATCACGCAAATTCTGGGCGCCGGAGTATTCGGCTTGGGCGAGCGAAAGTTCATCGCGGGCTTGCTGTAAGCGTTCTGGCAGGGCGTCGTTATCCAGCACCAGTAGCGTATCCCCGGCCTCAACAGGGCTCCCTTGGGCAATAGGTTTTTCAACGACAAACCCACCGACGTTGGCGCGCAGGGTGACCTCACGCTCGGCGGTTAGCTGGCCTTGAAGCATTTGCTGAGGGATGTAGGGCACGCTGTCGAGTGTCATCACTTCAACGCGCGGACCGCTTACGGAGCTACTTTGTGCCTCGGGAGGCGCGGATTGAAAGCGCTGGAAATCGCCCAGCACTAACCAAATGACCAGACCCAATACCAGTAAACTGGCCAGCATATAAGAAGAGGGAAGTTTGCGCATAAAGGGGGATCTATCCCTGGCAACTGTGTGCAACGACACACGAACAAGAAAAAAGGTGCAGCGATACAATAGCGCAACCAACGGCTTGCAGCGAGTGATTGGCAGGCCCGATGAAGGCAAAGTCACCGTATGGATGATTGAGTTTTTGCATGACTGCGCATAACATCTTGGCATCTTGAGTTCTGTCGACCCATTTGAAGGCGAACCAACCAAGGAGCAATGATGAAAGATCCAGTACGTATTGCGATTACCGGCGGTGCCGGCCAGATCAGTTACTCTCTTATTTTCCGCATCGCCGCTGGCGATATGCTGGGGCCGGATCAGCCTGTCATTCTTCAGCTGCTCGAAATTCCGCAAGCAATGGACGCGCTGAACGGCGTAGTAATGGAAGTCAACGACTGCGCCTTCCCGCTGGTACAAGACATTGTTGCCACTGACGATGCCAACGTTGCATTTAAAGATGCTGACTTCGCCCTGTTAGTCGGCGCGCGCCCGCGTGGCCCGGGTATGGAGCGTAAAGATCTGCTGGAAGCCAACGCCGCGATCTTCTCTGTACAAGGTAAAGCGCTGAACGATCACGCTAGCCGTGACGTTAAAGTGCTGGTGGTGGGTAACCCGGCCAACACCAACGCGTTGATTGCTTCGTGCAACGCGCCGGACCTGGACAAAGGCCAGTTCACTGCCATGACGCGTCTGGACCATAACCGCGCCCTGACGCAGCTGGCCCAGAAAACCGGCAAGCACGTGACCGACGTTGAAAACATGATCATCTGGGGCAACCACAGCGCGACCCAGTACCCCGATATCGCTCAGTGCAAGGTTGACGGTAAAGCGGCGTTTGATCTGGTTGAACGTGACTGGTATGAAAACGACTTTATCCCCACCGTGCAGCAGCGCGGCGCGGCGATCATCAAAGCACGTGGCGCGTCTTCTGCGGCCTCCGCTGCCTCTTCTGCCATCGACCATATGCACGACTGGGCGCTGGGCTCCAAAGGTATCGTCAGCATGGCGATTCCGTCTGACGGCAGCTACGGCATCGCCGAAGGTATCATCTACTCCTACCCGGTGCGTTGCCAGGGTGGCAAGTATGAAATTGTTCAAGGCTTTGAGCTTGACGAGTTCAGCCAAGAGAAGATGAAAGCAACCGAGAAAGAGTTGCGTGAAGAGCGCGCAGCCGTTGAGCACCTGCTCGGCTAAACGCGCTTCTGATTCTGTTAGTAACAACAACCCCGCAAGCCCAGGCTTGCGGGGTTGTTGTTTTATAAGTAACGCTTATTATTTCTATAATATGGACAAGATACGATGATTTTAAAGTAAAGAGAAAGGTGCTTCGGATGAGCTTAATTACTCAAAAGCAGGCTGCAAGGACAAATAAGAAGGGCCAGTCGCCTGAGCAAGCGCTTCATCGGGAATGGGAGCGTATTATCAAGCTGAAAGCGGGTAACGAACGGCTTGAGGATGATTTGAAAACCTTTGAAAAAGAATGCCTAGAGGTTATCGGGCCAGTAGAAGAGCAGGCGGCAGAGGCAATACTGGACCAAACCCGGCATTTAGGTACCTTTTTGTCGCGTAAATCATTAGCCCAGTGGCAACGCGCCGAGTTGATGGGCTGGATTGAAGAAAATCTAAACGATCTTCTGGCAAATCCTTTCTGTGATAGGCAAGTGCTTGAGGAGGTGCTTCAGCATATCGTTGATATGGATAACAGTAGGCTATCGCCGGAGCAGAGGCACGCGTATCAAAATAATAATGAAGATGGCATGAATGATGGTGCTCAGTATGCGCAAGAGGACTCAGAAGATATTGACAGTGAGAGCTTTGAGGCTTTGGAAGAGGAGCTTTTTGAAGAGTTCTTTCATCAGCAGCAAGAGCAGCAGCAAGAAAGAGAGCAGGAGCAAGAAGGTCAACAATCCTTGCAAGCGATGCTGGGAAAGTCATCTGTCAATATGATCTTTCGACGCTTAGCTCGCCTGCTGCATCCTGACCGAGAGTTGGATGCTGATCTTAAGCAGCTACGTGGCGAGCAGATGGGGCGAGCGACTCATGCAAGAGACAGCAACGATCTATTCACGCTGTTTTCAATGTATGAGGAGCATGTCGGCGAGTCACCCTTGGCTGACTTGGGGGATGATAAAAAGGTGCTAAAATTGCTGAAATCTTACTCGCGGACATTGCGGGAGCAGCGTGACGATATTATTAATGTTACTCCTATACGTGCGGGTTTTTATCAGCATTTTTATGATGCCAAACCAGAGATTAGAAAGCGTAAACTGCAGGAGTATTGCAAGAAGGCAAGAGATCAGGCGAAGCGAGAAAAAGAGATTACTCACTCCATTCGCAGTATTGCGACACTCAAGCCTCATCTGGAAGAACGCTATGACATGGGGATGTCTCAGTTTGCTGTCGAAAGCTTGCTAGCATCCTATTAGCGCGTTTTTTGATCTCGCGACGGTGTGCAACCATTTGAGGGGATTCTTGTAGCGCGTGGTAAGCGAAGCGCACCCGCAGCGGCGGCCCGGCGCGGGAGCAGCGCGCAGCGGTGCCGGGGTTGATTCTGTGCCTTTAGGCGTCGTACCGCCGCCATTCGCGGGTGCCTTGCCGCTCGTTCCTCACGGCGCGTTACCGCGCGCTACTATATGTGGCCATTTGGGGGGGATTCTCGTAGCGCGTGGTAAGCGCAGCGCACCCGCGGGAGCAGCGCGCAGCGTTGCCGGGGTTAATTATGTGCCTTTAGGCGTCGTACCGCCGCCATTCGCGGGTGCCTTGCCGCTCGTTCCTCACGGCGCGTTACCGCGCGCTACGATGTGTGCAGCCATCTGAGGGGATTCTTGTAGCGCGTGGTAAGCGCCGCGCAGCGTTGCCGGGGTTGAATGCGGTGGCACATCCGGGCGACGTACCGCCGCCATTCGCGGGTGCCTTGCCGCTCGTTCCTCACGGCGCGTTACCGCGCGCTACGATGTGTGCAGCCATCTGAGGGGGTTCTTGTAGCGCGTGGTAAGCGAAGCGCACCCGCGGGATCAGCGCGCAGCGGTGCCGGGGTTGATTCTGTGCCTTTAGGCGTCGTAAGGCGTCGTACCGCCGCCATTCGTGGGTGCCTTGCCGTTCGTTCCTCACGGCGCGTTACCACGCGCTACGATGTGTGCGGCCATCTGAGGGGATTCTTGTAGCGCGTGGTAAGCGCCAGCGCACCCGCGGGAGCAGCGCGCAGCGTTGCCGGGGTTGAATGCGGTGGCACATCCGGGCGTCGTACCGCCGCCATTCGCGGGTGCCTTGCCGTTCGTTCCTCACGGCGCGTTACCACGCGCTACGATATGCGCAGCCATCTGAGGGGATTCTTGTAGCGCGTGGTAAGCGCAGCGCACCCGCAGCGGCGGCCCGCCGCGGAAGCAGCGCGCAGCGGTGCCGGGGTTGATTATGTGCCTTTAGGCGTCGTACCGCCGCCATTCGCGGGTGCCTTGCCGCTCGTTCCTCACGGCGCGTTACCGCGCGCTACGATGTGTGTAGCCATCTGAGGGGATTCTTGTAGCGCGTGGTAAGCGCCAGCGCACCCGCGGATGCAGCGCGAAGCGGTGCCGGGGTTAGGTGGCCCGGCCCGGGCGGCTGGTGTCGCCATTCGCGGGTGCCTTGCCGTTCGTTCCTCACGGCGCGTTACCACGCGCTACGATGTGTACAGCCATATGAGGGGATTCTTGTAGCGCGTGGTAAGCGCAGCGCACCCGCGGGAGCAGCGCGCAGCGGTGCCGGGGTTGATTATGTGCCTTTAGGCGTCGTACCGTCGCCATCCGTGCGCAGCCACCTGACGGTGATTCACGTTAAAGCGCTAATCACGAAGGCTCATGATTCGCCATTGGCGCTGTTCGGCTACCTGGCGGAGGGTGTTGTCCGGGTCAACGGCTACCGGGTGATCAACCTCTTCAAGCAACGGCAGGTCATTATGTGAGTCGCTGTAAAACCAAGCGCCGTCCAGCGTAAAGTCCTTGTCTTCTAACCATTCATGCAAACGGGTAATTTTGCCTTCCCGATAACTGGGGATGCCGGAGACGCGCCCGGTATACCGGCCATTCTCCATTTCCGGATTCACCGCGATCAAATAATCAACGCCCAAGCGCTCAGCAATGGGGGCGGTAATAAAATGGTTGGTCGCGGTCACAATAAGCAGCGTGTCGCCCCGGGTGCGGTGCCGCGCCAATAACTCTTCGGCCTTGGAAAGAATATGCGGTTCTATTTTGCTGGCCATAAATTGCTGATGCCAGGCCGCTAACTGTTCAGGTGTGTTATCCGCTAACGGCTTAAGTGCCACTTCCAGAAACGCCGCCATATCCAGCGTGCCCGCCTTGTAATCGGCCATAAAACGCTCATTGGCTTCGCGATAGGCGATGGGGTCTACAGCGCCTTGCTCGAGCAAAAACTCACCCCATGCATGATCGCTGTCGATGGATATCAGCGTATTATCCAGATCGAAAATAGCCAGGCTCACGGCGCTCCCCTTATGGTCGATTATCGTTTGAAAGTTATAGGTATGAACGGCAAAACAAAGAGGCGGATTATCGCAGAGTCCTTGGTTCTTTCCCACCCGGGCCGCGCACGCGTTCACGACTTGGCGTTATATTGTATTGATACGCTTGTCACCCTTGTGGAAAAATGGGGATAACTGAAAATTTAATAAGGTGATGTCCGTGATCGACGCTGACGGCTTTCGCCCCAATGTTGGCATTATCATTGCCAACAGCCAGGGGCAGCTGCTTTGGGCGCGTCGTGTAGGACAGAATGCGTGGCAGTTTCCCCAGGGAGGCATTAACGCAAGCGAAACACCGCAACAGGCTCTTTTTCGTGAGCTTTTTGAGGAAATCGGCCTAACCGCCGATGATGTTGATATTATCGCCTGTACCCGGGGATGGCTGCGCTACCGTCTACCACGACGCATGATTCGTACCCATTCACGGCCAGTGTGTATTGGCCAAAAACAGAAATGGTATTTGCTAAAAATTCGCTGTCAGGAAAATCGAATTTGTATGACGGCAACGCCCAAACCTGAATTCGATGGTTGGCGGTGGGTGAGCTATTGGTACCCACTCGGGCAAGTGGTACCGTTCAAACGAGAGGTGTATCGGCGCGCGCTAAGAGAGCTTTCTCCCCGCGTTCAGCGCTTGGCACAAGATGATGAAAGATAACGTGCTCCACGGCTCTGGATGAGCGGTGAAAGTCTGTCGAAAAGATCCTCAGCGAGGCAAACAATGTGAAAAGTAAAACGTCCATGCTTGAGGTATTGCGTCGTGTTATTCAGGAAGTAAATGGTGCACGCAACCTGGACGTCGCGCTGTCGACGATGGTGCGTCGTATCCGTAAGGCCATGCAGACCGATGTGTGCTCATTCTACCTTTATGATAAAGAGCTTGAGTCGCTCGTTTTAATGGAAACGATTGGTCTGCGTACTCAAGCGGTAGGACACGTTGTGCTGCCGTTAGGGGAGGGTCTGGTGGGCCTGGTAGCCAAGCGCAGCGAGCCCTTGAACCTGGAAGACGCACGGCTCCACCCTCATTTTCGCTATTTTGAAGCGACGGGTGAGGAGCGCTATTCCAGCTTTCTAGGCGTACCGATTATTCACCAGCGTCATATGCTGGGTGTGCTGGTTGTTCAGCAGGCTGAAAAACGCCGCTATGATGATCAAGATGAAGCCTTCCTGGTCACCATGGCCGCTCAGTTGGCAGGCGTGCTGGCTCATGCGCTGGCAACGGGTAACCTTGCGCGGCCTGCATTACCGGGCGGGCAGGCCATGTTTAAAGGGGTCGCAGCGTCACCCGGTATTGCCATGGGCGAGGTGGTCGTTATTACGCCACCGGCTGACCTTAATAGCGTGCCAGACCTTATTCCCAATAATGAAGCGTATGAAATTGCGCGTTTAAAAGAGGCGATCGGTAAAACGCGCGATGAAATTCGTGCAGCGGCCGAGCGTCTAGCCAGTCGAATCTCCACCCAGGAACTGGCGCTTTTTGATGTTTACCAGCAAATGCTGGGTGAAGCAGCCCTTTCTGAAGAGGTCGAAAAGCGTATTCGTGAAGGGCAGTGGGCGCCAGGTGCGCTGGCCGATGTGGTGCGCCGCCACGTTCAATATCTGGAACGGGTAGATGACGATTATCTCCGCGAGCGCGCTGCGGATATTCGTGATTTAGGCCGCCGGGTATTAGCTCATTTGCAAGAGGGGGCGCCTTCAACGCCCGAAACCTACCCCGATAATGCCATTTTAGTGGGCGATGAAATTAGTGTCGCCATGTTGGGCGAAGTGCCGCGAGAGAAGCTCAAAGGGCTGGTTTCTGTGCGAGGTTCAGGTACATCGCACGTTGCCATTGTCGCCCGTGCTATGGGTATCCCCACGGTATTGGGCATGATGGATTTACCATTGCCACGCTTAAATGGCGCACCGGTTGTGTTGGATGGTCACCGTGGGCGGCTGTTTGTTCGTCCGTCGGCTGAGCTGACGTCGCGTTATGAAAGCTTAATTGCGGAAGAGCAAGCGTTAAGCGAGCTTCTAGAGCATGAGCAGGACCTGCCCAGTACGACCCCGGATGGCCATGAAATGCCGCTGATGGTCAATACGGGGCTAGCGGTAGATGCCACCGCACTGCTTAAAAGCCGTATTGCAGGTGTTGGGCTTTATCGTACGGAAGTGCCGTTTATGATTGCTGAGCGCTTCCCCGGCGAACAAGAACAGATGCGTATGTATCGAGAACAGTTGGAAGGGTTTGCGCCCTTGCCCGTGGTGATGCGTACACTGGATATTGGGGGCGATAAAGACCTGCCTTACTTCCCTATTGAAGAAGCCAATCCTTTTCTAGGCTGGCGCGGGATGCGGGTAACGCTGGATCATCCTGAAGTGCTTATGGTGCAGCTGCGTGCCATGCTCAAGGCTTCTCATGGTCTAAACAACCTCTATGTGCTTTTCCCGATGATTACCAATGTTGAGGAAGTGGATGAGGCGCTGCGACTATTGGATCGCGCGATTATTGAACTGGGGGAAGAGGGCATCATCATAAAGCGTCCCAAAGTGGGCGTGATGATTGAGGTGCCGGCAACCATTTATCAAATGGATGCGCTGGCAAAGCGGGTCGACTTCTTCTCTGTGGGTAGTAACGATCTCACCCAGTATTTGCTGGCGGTTGACCGTAACAATGCACGGGTTTCCAGCCTTTATGATGCGATGCACCCAGCACTTTTAGGCGCCCTGCAGGAACTTTCCCAGGATGCCAAGCGGCTTAATAAACCCATTTCTTTATGCGGAGAATTGGCCGGTGACCCGGCGGGGGCGCTGTTATTGATGGCTATGGGGTTTAACACGCTTTCAATGAACGCCCCCAGCTTACCCAAGGTGCGTGCGGCCATTCGACGCGTGACACTTCAGGATGCCAAAACTCTACTGGCTGAAATCATGGACCTGGATACGCCTTCCCAGGTACACGAGCATCTTAATAAGCGCATGGACGAGTGGCAGCTTTCGCATCTGTTGCCTCCACGCGATTAATGCTGCTGCCTCACTATATGGCCAGGGTCGTTTCGCCTTTGAAACGACCCATGGGCCCAAAGCGTTGCTCGGTGATGTCTATATGGCCTTGGTGATCAAGCGTTAACCAGCTCGTGGCGCGCGTGCCGTAAGTCTCGCCCAGAATAAACGCGGCAGAAAGCCTTCGCTCAAGCGCAAGCTCAACACCTGTCTTGGGTAGCTGGGAGTCCGGCGCTTGTTGAGCATTATGCAGCGCTTGGCTCAAAGGGGAGTGCCAGTTATCCAGCGAGCTTTGCGCTAGTGCTTCTCGCACGCTTTGCACTTTTGGCCAGGGAGTGTTCAATTCCGCATTAGAAAGGCCATGCACGCCGGGCGGCACATCGCAGAGCGTAATGCCGTGCTGGCCGCGATGGAGATACCAAAGTCGCTCTGTGGTGGCGACTAACAAATTAAACCCTGCGTAGCGCTGAGCTTTATGGTGAGCAAGGTCGGTTAGCCACTGCTCAATATTGCTGCACTGAAGCGCATTAGCGACAAGTTCGCCTCGGCTGGGCGCATCGGCTGGTGTCATCATCGCAAGGTCGCGTACATTGGTAAGCGCCGCGACTCTACCGCCTCGTGTGGCTGCAAGCCATGAGCCGCCTGCTTCAAGGTCACGCCCGCCTAAAAGGGAGGGGGCGTTATCCCAATAGCCTAAAGGCGCCGTTGGCCGGACATGAAGCTCATCACGATTACCTGCCAAGCGTAAGGGCAGCGCTGTGCCAGGTTGCCAGGCGAATGCCATCAAGCACATAGAGAGTCCTCAGCATTGGTCATTATCGACACGCTCAGCATGACAGCTTAAGGGCATAGTCGTACACTTGTGCGAGTAACGTAACACTCATCACCTCATCGGGGTGAATTGTCTCTAGCCAATCAGGAAGGCGCGAACGCATGCAACGCAATCGCGAAGAACATTTCTGGAACGCCATCGTTTGGCCTATTCTCTGGCCAATGTTGCTTGTTCAGGCCGCGCTAGTCGTGCTGTGCATGCTGGTTGGGCTCGCCGTTTGGTGGATGTCGCCTACACAGGCGCCATGGAGTACCACCCTGTGGGTGGCGCTTGCACTGCTATTGGGCAGTTCCATGAATGTATCCGCCTTTCTGATGCTGGTTAAAGTACGTACAAAACAGAAAGAGGCCTATTTTATACAGGAACTGGACGAACTTGAACGGCATAGTGAGTCGCTGCGGTTTAGTGTCTTGCAAATGTTGCCTGACAAAAAGCACACCGTACCTGAACTCAACAGGGCACCTGTTCGACCGCTGAGACGCCTGGCCCAAATCAATGAAATGTTTTCAGGGCTTGGGCGCTATATTGAAAGCGTTCAGCGATCACGCCACCCCACCGAGCAAGTAAAAGAAGATCAGGCACTGTTGGATGATATTCATCATCAACAGCAGCAGCTCAAGCGGCTTGTTGCCGGGCGTGACCGGGCTCGAGAAGAGTCACGTTTAAAATCAGGTTATTTAACACTGCTTCAGAGTGAAACTGATGACTTGGATGAGCAGTTAGGACGCATCCTGGAAAGTGACGAGTGTTCGCAGTGTCGTCGTCAGGTTGTGGGTATTCGTGAGCACTTGGCGGATGTGCGCACGTTGCTGACCAATCTGGTTTATCAACGTGTTAATGAGAACGACGTGACACCTGCCAATACCGTACCAAACCACGTTTTACGCGTTCTTGTGGTTGATGATGGTCCGGTTAACCTGATGCTGGCACGGCAAATGCTGGAAGTTCACGAGTTAGATGTCGAGGGCGTAAGCAGTGGCGAGCAAGCGCTTGAGCGCCAACAATCTAGCTCGTTTGATTTAGTCTTTATGGATATTTTTATGCCTACTCTTGATGGCTTGGAAACCTCCCGGCGCTGGCGGGCTTATGAACAGGCAAGCGGAAAGCGCCCTAGCATCCTGATTGCGCTAACGGCCAATGCGGACAACGCAGGCTTTGCCGAGTGCAAAAATGCAGGCATGAATGACTTGCTCACCAAGCCTTATCAACCTGAAAAATTACTGGGAATGATTTCCAAATGGCTGCCCGATAGCCCACACAAGGCACCTGGCCAATGAGTGTGATGACTATCTTGTTGGGTTACTTAGCCTTGGGCGCGGCGGCAGGTACGATGGCGGGGCTTTTTGGTGTCGGTGGTGGGCTTATTATCGTTCCGGTACTGGTTTTTGCATTTGGCCTGCAAAACATACCGCCAGAGATCACCATGCATCTTGCCGTAGGCACGTCGTTGGCCACTATTGTCATCACCGGGGCCTCTTCTGCGCTGGGGCATTTTCGTCAAGGAAGTGTTTGTCGCCCCTGGTTTTTAGCGCTGCTCCCGGGCTTGATGGTGGGCGCCATTGGCGGCGTGTTTATTGCGGGTAGTCTTTCGGGTGGCGTATTGGGCACGCTCTTTGGCATCTTTGTTCTGCTGTTAGCAACCAAGATGGTTTTTGGTCTATCGCCCAAGCCAGACTCTATTGCCCCAGGAAAATTTGCGATGGTCGTGGCCGGCGGTATAGTAGGCGCCATATCCGCTTTATTTGGCATCGGCGGCGGCGCAATGACGGTACCATGGTTGTCTCGGTGTGGGGCTACCATGACACAAGCCGTAGGTACCTCTGCTGCATGTGGGCTGCCTATCGCATTAGTGGGCGCCATTACCTTTATGGTAATGGGGTGGGGTCATCCCCTCTTGCCTGCCTGGGCCACCGGGTTTGTGATGTGGCCTGCTTTTTTTGGCATTGTCGTCACCAGCGTACCGTTTGCGCGTGTTGGCGTTCGCCTGGCCCATGTGCTACCTGCTCATGTATTAAGGTTGTGCTTTGCGCTGTTGTTGGCCGTGGTCGGTCTACGCTTCGTTTTGGCTTAACCGATGTAGTAATGGTCATAGTAACTTTCTTCTTCCTCCGTAATTAGAGTATTTCAATGATTAATTACCCAGCAATTGACCCTGTGGTGTTCTCCCTCGGGCCGCTTCAAGTGCATTGGTACGGCCTTATGTATGTCGTGGGGTTTATCGCCGCGTGGTGGTTGGGCTGTCGGCGAGCTTCTCGGATAGGGCTTACTAAAGACGATATTGGTGACCTGATCTTCTACTGTGCGATAGGTGTGGTCGCTGGTGGACGGCTGGGGTATGCACTTTTTTACGGCTTAGGACAGTGGTCGGCTGACCCGCTATGGATATTCCGGGTGTGGGATGGCGGCATGAGCTTTCATGGCGGATTGCTCGGTGTGCTGTTGGCAGCCTGGTGGTTTGCACGCCGCAAGCAGCTTGCCTTTTTTACCCTGACGGATTTTATTGCCCCGCTGGTACCCATTGGCTTGGGCGCTGGTCGAGTAGGTAACTTTATTAACCATGAGCTTCCTGGGCGAGTAACATCGTTGCCGTGGGGGATGCCGTTCCCCGGGATGGGGCCAGAGCCCCGCCATCCCTCAGCGCTTTACGAAGCCCTGCTTGAGGGGCTAGTGCTGTTTGTGATTTTGTGGTGGGTATCTGCCAAACCCCGCGCGCGAGGGTTCATTTCAGGGCTGTTTTTACTCGGCTACGGCGCATTCCGCTTCCTGGTTGAATTTGTCCGCATGCCCGACGCGCATATTGGCTACCTTGCATTTGGATGGGGCACCATGGGAATGTTGCTGACGGTGCCCATGATCGCACTAGGATTAGTCCTTATGGCATGGTCACGCTCGCAACCGGTGGATGCTAAGGTTTAAACGTTAGTAGTGAAGTAAGTACCAAAGCAACGACGCGTTACACCTAAATAATCAAAGCGTTAGATGAATTTGTAGCGCGTGGTAAGCGCAGCGCACCCGCGGAAGCACCGCGCAGCGGTGCCAAAATGCAGAGAGGTGCCAAGGCGAACGAGGTACCCATGGGCGTCGTTCCGCCGCCTCCCGCGGGTGCCTTGCCGTTCGTCCCTCACGGCGCGTTACCACGCGCTACATCTAAATAATCAAAGCGTTAGATGAATTTGTAGCGCGTGGTAAGCGCAGCGCACCCGCGAGAGCACCGCGCAGCGGTGCCAAGGTGAACGAGGTACCAATGGGCGTTATTCCACAAGGCTTGCGAATGCTTCATCAGCCATTAATCCCTTGCGCTAGACCCTTGCTGCCAAGCGGCCTAGAATACGCCTCTATATAGCCTGCAATTTTGGAAACTCTGTGACTGTTACCACGCCTACATCAAATATGACGACGAATGCCAGCGCTCAACCTGCGCTTGAACAGCCGTATTTGGATCTAATGCGCACTGTGTTGGAACATGGCGTTGACCGCAACGACCGTACCGGGGTGGGCACACGCTCGGTGTTTGGTCATCAAATGCGGTTTGATTTATCACGCGGCTTTCCACTGATAACGACGAAAAAGCTGCATTTGCGCTCTATCATCCATGAGCTCTTGTGGTTTCTGAAAGGCGATACCAATATTGCCTATTTACAGCAAAACGGTGTACGCATTTGGGACGAATGGGCTGATGAACACGGCAATCTTGGCCCTGTTTATGGCTATCAATGGCGCAGCTGGCCTGACCCTAAAGGAGGCAGCGTCGACCAAATTGCCAACGTGTTGAAGCAAATTCGTACCACACCACAGTCGCGCCGGTTGATAGTCTCCGCCTGGAATCCTGCTCAGGTTGATGAAATGAAACTGCCGCCTTGCCACTGTCTGTTTCAGTTCTATGTAGCAAATGGGCGCCTTTCCTGCCAACTTTACCAGCGCAGTGCCGATATTTTTCTTGGCGTACCGTTCAATATTGCAAGCTACGCGCTACTGTTGGCGATGGTGGCGCAGGTAACGGGGCTTGAGCCGGGAGAGTTCATTCATACGCTGGGGGATGCACATCTCTATAGCAACCATTTTGAGCAAGCGAAAGAGCAGCTCACGCGTGAGCCGAAAGTACCGCCTCGGCTGGTGCTGAATCCTGAGGTGAATGACCTGTTTGCATTTACCTTTGATGATATCCACATCGAAGCGTATGACGCCCACCCCCATATAAAAGCCAAGGTAGCGGTATGAGCCTTACCAGCAATGAATTTGAGCCCTTAGTCCCTGTTGCCATGATTGTAGCAATGTCCAAAAACCGTGTTATTGGTGTGGATGGTAAGCTGCCTTGGCATCTTCCGGAAGATCTTAAATTCTTCAAACGTATGACTCAGGCAAAACCGTTGGTCATGGGGCGCAAAACGTATACCTCCATTGGTAAGCCGCTGCCGAATCGGCTTAATATAGTCGTAACACATAATAAAGAGTTCGCACCCGACGGTGTTCGAGTCTGCCACGACTTGCCCGCCGCTTTGGCACTGGCAGACCAGCAGGCAACGATTGATGCGGCTGAAGAAATTATGGTGATGGGGGGAGGAGAGATCTATCGTCAAGCGCTACCATTCGTACAGCGGCTTTACATCACAGAAGTGGATGTTGAAGTGGAAGGTGATGCTGCGTTCCCCGAATTGGCAGCAGATGAGTGGCGGGAAGTGCAGCGTGTGGCTGGAACGCCTTCTGATGGCAAGCCGGCGTACGATTTTGTAGTTTATGAGCGCACTGCTGACTAAAAAAGGTCAAAGGAGAAGGTATGGCCGCCAGCGTAATGCAGTTATTAGACAGCCTGGAATCGCGCCTTGAGCAGGCTCAAAGGGAGTTGCAAGCCCTGCGGCGGGAGAACATACAGCTAAAAGAGCAACTCATGGGTCAAGCCGTCGCGCTTGATAGCGCCAACACGTCAGGCCAGCTAAGTGCGACGAGTGTGGGTGAAAATGTTACACCGCCGTCTTCTCAATATCCGGCCGAGCAGCCTCAGCCCGTGCCAGCCAGCTCAGGTGCTGAAGCGGTAGCAAAGACGGCTGAGGCGGGGGCGCAGCCACCGTCTCCTCATGCCCTTCTAAAAGAGTGGTATAAACGTTACCCGGATACATTTTTCAAAGGCCATACGAAGCCCTTAAAAGTCGGTATTCATCAAGACCTGGCAGTGTGTGAGCCCTGGTCAGGAAAGCTGATTCGCCGCGCCTTGGCTAATTACGTGAATTTACCGCGTTATTTAAAATCGGTACGGGAAGGGGTAGAGCGTATTGACTTGGATGGCCAGTTGGCCGGAAAGGTAGATAAAGAAGCAGCTTTGCACGCTGCGGAGAAACGTAAGGCTAAACAAAAAGGAGTAGAGGCAACAGAGCGTGTACAGCGCACGCCACAAAGAAAGCCTTTAGAAAAAAAGAGTGCCCACCTATCAGCACCGGCACCGGCGATAACGACGCAAACCATCCAAGCCAAGGATGAAGAGGCGGATAAAGTTAGACAAGAGAAGCCGTTGAGCATGGAAGATAAATTAAAAGACCTACAGCAAAGGTTCAAAGCGCGCTGAGACCTGATTATGCTGGTGGGGTTCCTTGAAATTGCTTATTTCATAAAAAAACACTGTTTTTTTTATTGCGTTAAGTGAAATCCCGGTATAGAGTTTGACGTGCGAGCATTGGACTATAACAAGGTTTGTTTGAGGACGTGCCACATACCACTGGGAAAAACCAGAGGATGAGAAAACGAGTACGGCCCGCAAGCCAACTGCTGAAGGCCTATATAAGCCCGGCAGCTACGATCGAAACAGTAAGCTAGTTAAGGAACCTATATCATGAAAAAGACACTTTTAGCGACTGCTATCATCGGCGCCCTGAGCGCCACGGCTGCCGCTCAAGCAGCTACCGTATATGACCAGGACGGCACCAAGCTGGATATCTATGGCCGTATCGGTCTGGGTATTGAAGGCGGTGGTAAACAGTACAACGACAAAGGCCAGCGTATTAACCGTAGTGGCGACTTCGTCAACGTTGGATCGCGTCTTGGTCTGCGCATGAGCCAGGCGATCACTAGCGACATGACTGCATTTGGTCGTCTTGAGTGGCGCTTCAAAGCCAACAGCAAAGAAGATGCTGGCAACGGCTTTGACGAGCTTCGCCAGAGCTACCTGGGTATTCAGAGCCAGCAGTACGGTACCTTCCAAGCGGGTAACTTCGACAGCTTCTACCTGCAGTTCGTTTCCAGCCCGTTCGATGTTTACATCAACAACGGTCTTCAGTTCGCTGGTAACGGCAAACAGTCGCGCGGCGACTCCATTGGTTACTACACGCCTGAATTAGAAGGTTTCACTGCCTTCCTGCAGCTGAAAAACTACAGTGAGCGTGGTTACGTCGAAGACCCGAATGCTCCGTTATCAAGCGGTCAGCACCGTACTACTGAACAGGGTAACGTTATTGCTCCTCAGGGTGGTATTCGTTATGAGAACGGTCCTGTTACGGTAGGTTTGGGTTTTGTTGAAGACGTACGCCGTGGCGACGGTAACGGTGAGATGATGTATGGCCTGATCGGTCAGTACCAGTTCACCGACCAGTTCTCTGCACGTCTGGGTTATGAGAACCGTCAGAATAATGACAGCGCAAGCTACGCTAGCTACTTGGATGCGAACCCAACTAAAGAAAATGGTTATAATACCGTTGGTTTAGGTGCTACGTACACTACTGGTCCTTGGGCATTCACGGGTGATTTCTACAACATCAACCGTGACGGTCAGGACAACAGCAAAGCATGGTCTCTGGGTGGTTACTACAAAGTTTCCAGCGCTATGGATGTGTTCCTTGAAGTTAACGATAACGATGCCAAAGCTGGCAACGGCCGCACACATCAGCAGTTTGATAACCTGACTGACGATGCATACTGGCTGACGGGCGTTCGTTACTTCTTCTAAGCCTGGTTTAATAACCTTGCTTTAAGGGTAATCTGCCTAGCAGACCTAATAGAACCGGCCTCTTGTGAGGTCGGTTTTTTTGTAGCTTTAGATTGCGTTTCAAAACGGCTTGTCATTAATTCAAAACGCGAGCAGGCATTCAAGGTGCATAAATGCCTGGTGAATCTCGCCCTGCTCCGTTCCAGTGGTGAGTAACAACCGTCGGCTGTCTTCCTACCTTTAATGCTTGTTTGGCCCCTCGGTGAAATATGAGTGGTTTGCATGGCATTGCCTTGGTTGGAGAGGCTACAAAAACTAAAGGATAGTCTATAATGCGTTGGGGATAATTTTCGGATAGGCTCTTGAGCTATAAATAAAGCAGCTGTTCAAGGTCTTAAAGCGTGCCATAAGTCAGCATTTGAAATCTTGGCTTTGCATAAACCGCAAGGCTTCCTCCCTGTACGTTACTTTCTAGGGCATGGGAATGCGTCCGATAATCCCCGGGCGGTAGCGTGTCTATGATTTTTCTTATCTTATAACGGCGATACAGAATGAACCCATCAACTTCACGCCATCCGCAACACTACTCTCAAGACGATGAAATCTCTTTGATTGATCTCGCCAAGATACTAATCAAGCGATGGAAAGCCATGGTGGCGGTCTTCTTCGTCGTTGTGTTCGGGGGCTTGGCCTATACCTTGCTGACAGAGCGCTCCTATGAGTACGTCTCGATCTATCAGATAGCAGAAGAAGCGCCCGGACGCGCCCTGGAAACTCCGAATTCGGTGTTGGCCAAGGCTAATAATCTCTATGTCGGGTCAGAGACGCGTAAACTCAGGGAGTCGGCAGGATTGAAGGGGTTACCCTTCCAAGTGGCAGTGGCCAATCCCGACGACACTTTGCTTATTAGTTTAGGCTCGACAGCGAGTGAGGCTAATAATGAGCTGGTTACCCGGTTGCATGAGGCATTACTGACTCGTATGGCGGAAGAGCAAGCCAGCCGTTTTGAAAGTCATCAGGCTGCACTTGAACAGTAGTTACAGAGCCTCGAACGTGCTTTGGAAGCTGTCGAGCAGTCCACCAGCGAAATGGCGGGTGAGCTGATTGCCAGCTATACGGAACGCTTGGCTGAAATACAACAGAGTCTCGCTCAGTTAAGCGAAGGCGAGGTCGTACAGGTGGCAGTGCAAGGTCTTGAACAATCTGGTACGGGCCGTAGTATTATTATGGGCTTGGCGCTGGTGTTGGGAAGTATGCTGGCAGTTATAGCGGCGTTCTTCTCACACTTTGTTGCGTTAGTAAGGGATAGTCTGTTGGAAGATGTCTCATAAGATATAATGGCCGGAGCGGGATACGAGAAATGCTACTCCTCTCTTTTGTCTCATTTGTTTATAAGGCATAAGCTTTGCTAGCAATCCCTGTGGAGCGTTTTATTAATATTGGGCTACGTGGTAGCACATTGTTAGCCAAATTTGCGTTGTTATTCCTTCTGGCATATTTTCTAGAGCCAGTTGAAGTGGCCTTATACGGCCTGTTGGTTGCTACGATTGGCTATTCACTCTTTGGGCTAGGTTTTGACTTTTACTCCTACAGTACGAGAGAGTTAATTGCTACCTCGCCAAAGCAGTGGGCTAGACTGCTACGTGACCAGGGTGTGTTTTTTGGTGTGACCTATCTCGTCATCTTGCCTTTATTGCTCTCGGTGTTTTACCTGGAGCTTTTACCTTGGTCAGTAGCTCCCTGGTTTTTTGTGATACTTGTGCTGGAACATCTCGCGCAAGAGCTGAACCGGTTGCTGGTAGCCATGAATCGCCAGCTTCTTGCCAGTATAGTACTTTTCTTTCGTGCTGGGCTTTGGGCATTCGTCGTTGCGATTTGTTTTTGGTTTTTTGATGCAGCGCGCTCTCTTGAGTTTGTATTCACTGCCTGGTGTCTAGGAGCGCTGGCAGCCTGCGTGCTGGGTTCAACAGCGTTGCTGGCCTTGGACCGAAGATGTTTGCAGCAGTCGATAGACTGGAGGTGGATTGGACGTGGAATCAAAGTGGCATTTCCGTTACTGGTGGCGACATTAGCGCTTCGGGCGATATTTACAACTGATCGATATTGGGTTCAAAGTGTTGCAGGGGCCGATATTTTGGCGGCGTATGTGCTTTTTGCTGGTGTGGCCAATGCAGTGATGTCCTTCTTGGATGCCGCAGTATTCGTGTTTTTATACCCTAAAATTATCAAGGCTTATAAAGAACAAGATCTGAAGGATTTTAATGTTGGAATGAAAGCGCTGCTTCGCCAAACTTTTTTTATAACAGTATTATTGAGTATATCCGCGGCGCTGTTTATTCATCCTGTTCTTTTTTGGTTGCAAAAAGAAATATATATTCTGAATGTGAATATTCTTTACGTTCTTCTTATAGCAATTTTTCTATTTGCCATGAGTATGGTTCCCCATTACGGACTTTATGCAATGTCTATGGACAGGCATATTATAGTTAGCCATATAGTAGCTTTTATTGTTTTTCTCATATTTGCAACATTGTTTTCATTGATGCTCCCTGTGTACGGCATACCGCTGGCATTATGTTGTGCTTTCGCTACCATGCTTGTATCTAAAAGCATGGCCTACATAAGGCTGAAAAGAAAGCAACCCTGGGTTGGGTCAGGCGAGTTCACTGCCGAAGCAGGTTCGCTTTAAGTGCTTGTGATTCTTACTTAAATAGGTAGTAAATAAATGTTTGATAATTCCTCCATCCTCGTTACTGGTGGTACAGGTTCTTTTGGTCATACCTTTATTCCCATGTTGCTTGAGCGCTACAACCCCAAACGGGTGATCATCTTCTCGCGCGACGAGATGAAACAGTGGGAAATGGCCAAGAAATTTGATGGTGATCCTCGTGTGCGCTTCTTTATTGGCGATGTGCGTGATCGTGAGCGGGTCTACCGTGCGCTGGATGGGGTAGACTATGTAGTACATGCTGCTGCGACTAAGATTGTACCTACTGCCGAGTACAATCCCTTCGAGTGCGTCAAGACAAATGTCATTGGTGCCATGAACCTTATTGATGCCTGCATCGATAAAGGCGTCAAAAAGGTAGTGGCACTTTCTACGGATAAAGCCAGCAGTCCGATCAATCTCTACGGCGCGACTAAGCTTACTTCCGACAAGTTGTTTGTGGCTGGCAACTCCTATGCGGGTGGCCACAATACTCGTTTTGCGGTGGTACGCTATGGCAACGTCATGGGCTCGCGTGGTTCGGTGATTCCGTTTTTTATGTCGATAAAGGATAGGGGCGTGCTGCCAATTACCGATGCACGCATGACTCGTTTTATGATCTCGCTGGAGCAAGGAGTCGAGCTCGTTTGGCACGCCTTTGAAGATATGGAAGGTGGCGAGATATACGTGAAGAAAATCCCCTCCATGAAGGTTACTGATCTTGCACACGTAGTGGCCCCAGAAGCGAAGCAAGAAGAGGTAGGCATCCGCCCCGGCGAGAAGTTACACGAGCAGATGATCGGAGCTGAGGATGCCTACTATACCTACGAGTACCCCGAGCACTTCAAAATTCTTCCTGCCATCAACAGCTGGGATAAAGATGCCAACCGCATCAAAGATGGTAAAAAGGTGCCGGAAGGCTTTGAGTATGCCAGCGACAGCAACCCTGAATGGATGAGCAACGACACGCTCAAAACGTGGATCGATGTTAATTGGGAAAAAATTGGAGCCATCTGAATGATTCCCTACGGACGTCAAGATATCCAGCAGGCCGATATCGATGCCGTGTTGGCGGTGCTTCAGTCAGACTTCCTGACCCAAGGGCCGATGGTGCCGTGCTTCGAGCAGACTGTAGCGAATAAAGTCGGTGCGCGCCATGCGCTGGCGGTGAATAGTGCCACCTCAGCCTTGCATATAGCTTGCCTTGCGCTGGGTCTGGGGGAGAGTGACTGGCTGTGGACCTCGCCCATTACCTTCGTCGCTTCCGCCAACTGCGGCTTATATTGTGGTGCTAAGGTAGATTTCGTGGATATCGATCCACGGACTCATAACCTCTGCCCAAAGGCGCTAGCGGCCAAGCTCGAGCAGGCCGAGCGGGAAAGGCGCCTACCCAAGGTGGTAGTGGCAGTTCACCTGTGTGGACAACCTTGCGATATGCAGGCAATTCATGCGCTTAGTCAGCGCTATGGATTTAAGCTCATTGAAGATGCCTCGCATGCCATTGGCGGTAAGTATCAGGATGAGTACATTGGCAACGGTCGCTACAGTGATATCACTGTCTTTAGTTTTCATCCAGTCAAGATCATTACCACTGCCGAAGGCGGCATGGCGTTGACTAATGATGATTTGCTGGCTGAAAAGATGAATCTGCTGCGTAGCCACGGGGTGACTCGGGATCCAGTACTGATGACTCATGAGGCAGATGGCCCATGGTATTATCAACAAGTAGAGCTAGGCTTCAATTACCGTATGACCGAGTTGCAAGCTGCTTTGGGGGTTAGCCAGCTTGGCCGTTTGGATGAATATGTAGCTCGGCGCAACGCGATTGCCGTCCGCTATGATGGCCTGTTGGCCATATTGCCGGTAACTATTCCTTGGCAGCTTCCAGAAAGTTATTCTGGGCGACATCTTTACGTGATCCGACTCAAGCTTGATCAGATCAACACGACTCACCGCAAGGTATTTGAGGCGCTGCGCGAGCAAGGTATTAGCGTCAATCTTCACTACATTCCAGTACACACTCAGCCTTACTATCAGGCCATGGGCTTCCATGCTGGCGAATTCCCAGAGGCTGAACGTTACTATACCGAAGCCATCAGCTTGCCGATGTTCCCCACCATGAGCGAGGCTGAGCAAGATCAAGTAATCGCCTCCTTGCACAAGGCATTGAGGCTATGATGAGTGAGATGTCAGCCGCTGGCTCCATCGCAGTGATCCCAGCTCGAGGTGGCAGTAAACGCATTCCGCGTAAAAACATTAAAAGCTTCTGTGGCAAGCCAATGATCGCGTGGTCGATTGAAGCGGCTTTTGCTAGCCAATGTTTTGATCGGGTGATAGTTTCAACCGACGATGACGAAATAGCTGCCGTGGCGCGCGAGTGGGGGGCTGAAACACCGTTCAAACGTCCAGCAGCATTATCGGATGATTATACCGGCACCATTCCAGTCATTGCTCATGCGATTGAATGGCTGAGAGAGCGTGATCGGGTCCCGCAAGCCGTTTGTTGTCTTTATGCAACCGCTCCCTTTGTTCAGCCCGATGATCTTCAAGCCGGATGGCAAGCGCTGCAGAGCATAGATGTTGAGTATGCTTTCTCAGTGACCAACTACGCTTTTCCCATCCAAAGAGCCTTACGGTTAACTGCTGCGGGTCGCGTCATGATGTTCCAGCCTGAGCATTTCACCACCCGTTCCCAGGATATGGAGGAGGCTTGGCACGATGCCGGTCAGTTCTACTGGGGCCATGCCGAAGCTTGGTTAAAAAATCAACCTATCTTCACCGAAGGCGCTGTGCCGGTACGATTGCCACGCCATCGAGTGCAGGATATTGATACTCCTGAGGACTGGCAGCGCGCTGAATGGCTTTTCAAAGCTTGGCAAGCGGAGAAGTAAAGGTCTCATGCATGAATAAGCCGGTTTACCACAATCAAAAAAGTAGCATGGTCGCATTTCGTGCTGATGCTTCCTTACAGATTGGCTCTGGCCATGTAATGCGCTGTTTGACGCTAGCTGCGGCACTGAGAGAGCAGGGCGCCGAGTGCCATTTCCTGTGTCGCGAGCATCCCGGCCACTTGATCGAAATGATCGAGGCCCGTGGCTTTACAGCGCACCGGTTGCCCATGGTGCACCAAGACGGTGTCGCCGTGCAGGAAAGTGACGTTCAATCAGGGCATGCGCATTGGTTAGGTGCCAGTTGGCAGGCAGATGCTAAAGCCTGTCGGTCGTTGCTAGTACATTTAGCGCCGGACTGGCTGGTTGTGGACCACTATGCGTTGGATGCGCAGTGGGAGGCGGTTGTGCTGCCCAAGCCAACTCGTTTGATGGTGATTGACGATTTGGCCGACCGACCGCATCGCGCCGCCCTGCTGCTCGATCAGAATTTAGGCCGTGATATTATCGATTACGCCGACTTAGTGCCGGTAAACTGTCAGGTGTTGGCAGGTCCACAGTTTGCCCTGCTGCGCCCCGAATTTGCCAGCTTACGTGATGTGAGTTTGGCCCGCCGTCGCCAGCATCCGCAATTCAGGCGCCTGCTGATCAGTTTAGGTGGAGTAGATAAAGATAACGTAACTGGCCAAGTACTTAGTGCCTTACGTGACTGCGAATTGCCCCCCATCTTGAATATAGAAGTTGTGATGGGTGCCATAGCTCCCTGGTTAGATGATGTCAAAGCTAGAGCGGCCGAGTTAGACTGTCAAGTTGAAGTGGTGGTCAATGTAACCGATATGGCTCAACGTATGGCGAATGCTGATCTGGCCATTGGTGCAGCAGGTAGTACAACTTGGGAGCGCTGTTGTCTTGGCTTGCCTACACTGATGATTGTTTTGGCACAGAATCAGTGGCCCATTGCGCAAGCACTTGCAAAAACAGGTGGCGCGATATGTCTCGGTACGCCCGATCGTATGGATGACTTAGCTACCAAGCTTACCGCAATGAGTTCGAAGGACATGCTTCATACAATGAGTTTAGCAGCAGAAACAGTCACTGATGGGAAGGGTGCTAAACGCCTAGTCAAATTTATAAAAGAAAACGAGACAGGCCCTTTATGACATCTTCTGTCACTGAACTCTGGCCGCTTCAGGAGGCTGACCTCGAGCTAGTACGTGAATGGCGTAACCATCCCGATGTACGCCGTTTTATGTATACCCAGCATGAGATTACCAAGGAAGAGCATCGCGCTTGGTTTCAACGCACTCAAGCTGATCCTCAGCGTCACCTGTTGTTGGCGAAGCGGGAGGGTAAGCCTTTCGGCTTCGTCAATTTTTTCGTGCTCGATGTTACTGCGAAACGAGCAGAGTGGGGGTTTTATCTTGCTCCTGATGCTGAGAGTGGCAGTGGCCAAATGTTAGGTAGCACTGCGTTAAATCACGCGTTTTGCCACTTGGCACTGCATAAACTTTGTAGTGAAGCTCTCGCTTATAACCTACGTTCAATACGTTTCCATGAGCGTCTAGGGTTTACTCGTGAGGCTCAGCTAAGAGACCATCACTTTGATGGAAATACCTATCATGATGTCATTTGCTTCGGACTGCTTTGCAGCGAATGGCAGGTCAAGGAGCATAACTATCCATGAGACTTTCCTATATTGAAATCGCTGGCCGACGTATAGGCTCCGACCACCCTCCATACGTTATTGCTGAACTTTCGGCTAATCATAATGGCAGGTTAGAAAATGCTTTACGCATTATTGAAGAAGCTCAAAAAGCGGGGGCTGATGCGGTAAAGCTGCAAACCTACCGGCCCGATACTATTACGCTCAATTGCGACAACGACGATTTCAAAATCAAGGGTGGTCTTTGGGATGGGCGTACGCTATACGAACTTTACGAAGAAGCCCATATGCCTTGGGAATGGCACCGCCCGTTATTTGAGCATGCTCGCAAGCTCGGTATTACCATCTTCAGCTCGCCCTTTGATACTACAGCAGTTGATTTGCTCGAAGACCTTGGTGCCCCAGCTTATAAAATCGCCTCTTTTGAAGCTATAGACCTACCATTAATTGAATACGTCGCGCGTACCGGTAAGCCGATGATTATTTCAACCGGTATGGCGGATGCCGAGGAAATACAGGAAGCGATTGATGCGGCCCGCGGTGCTGGTTGTGAGCAGTTGGCAATTTTGCACTGTGTTAGTGGCTACCCGGCTCCGCCAGAGGACTACAACCTGCGAACCATTCCAGACATGATTGAGCGTTTCGGGTTGGTAACGGGCCTTTCTGATCACACCATTGACAACACAACGGCCATTACCAGCGTGGCCCTTGGTGCAAGCCTCATCGAAAAACATGTGACTCTTGATCGTAAAGGTGGCGGACCGGATGACAGTTTTTCATTAGAACCCAAAGAGCTCGCGGCCCTATGTCGTGATGCCAAGACTGCTTGGCAGGCGATGGGTAAGGTGGATTACGGAAGGAAGTCTAGTGAGCAAGGCAATGCTCAGTTTCGTCGGTCGCTGTATTTTGTTAAGGATTTGCAGGCAGGAGACCTAATTACAGAAGATGCAGTGAGAAGCGTTAGACCGGGCTTCGGGTTAGAGCCTAAATATCTAAATAAATTGGTAGGAAAAAAAGTGTTGTTTAGTATCGAAAAAAACACACCTGTTAAAATTGAAATAATTAGTGGTTGTCAGTGAAAATGCCTGGTAACTCTGCAGAAAAAACTCAAAATGATCACTGGCAGCTTTTTGATTATGTATTTAAACGAGATGCAGGTGAAAGAGGATTTCATGATTCAATTTTGTCCATGTACGAGCGAAACGCTAGATGGTCTAATGTAATTGTTAGAGCTTTCGTTATCTTCTTGGGTTTTTTTCTTAAGCCTCGTGCTAAGTCAATGAAGTATATTTTCTGGGGAACAAAATATGATGAGCTCATCCTATCCCTTCCTAAGTCTGAGACATGTATTGTAGGCGGGCCAAAGCAATTGCTTTTTTGTCTTAAAAATGGACGATCTTTTATTCCTGAAATGAAGTTATGGCAACCACTGTGTAAAGGATTGAAAATAGGCGAAGTGACTGGTGAAGATAATCTTCTTACTTTAGTTATTTTATCTCTTGAATTAAAGATTCGGCAGTACTCATCTAAAGACGCAGTTGTTATTGTGGACAATGATTCTCTGCCTGCACAACGGCTGGTAATACAAATAGCACGTCAGGCGGGAATTAAGCAGAGTATTTGTATTCAGCATGGGGTTTTTCAGCGAAAGTCACCAGGTTATATACTTGATGGATGGTTCGCAGACCGTTTATTTGTGATGAATCAAAAACAAAAGAAACTGCTTATCGAAAAAGGCATGTCGGCTGAAAAAATTAGTGTGATGGGATTTCATTCATCACCTTATATTCCCATTCGACCTCTTTCACTACCCAGAGAGAGAAAAATATGCTTCTTAGGGCAGCCTTGGCCAAAATATGGTGAACCAAAAGGAGGAAAATATCTAAAAATTATTGATAAGGTGACTAGAGAGATCATGGCTAATGGTTTTGAATTGGTGTTCAAGCCGCACCCTTGGGAGAAGCAAGAGGATTATTTAAAACACCTTCCGAATATTGTTAATTGTACCATGAAAGAGGCAATTGAAAATTATGATATATTCATTTCATTGACTTCTACAGCTTTGTTAGAAGCGAAAGTTTCTGGTCGAATAAGCATACAGCTTTATGATCCTCTTTTTGAGTCAGATTGTTTTGATAACATGTATGGTATAAAAACGCTTTTTATATTAGATAAAGAGTTTGAAAAGAGCTTGATTGAAAGTCTTGAGGAAGAGTATTCGCCAGAGTTTGACCAGCAACATGCTCCGTTGCGGGACAGATTTTTAAAGCTAATCTTTGATTTATAATTTGATGATATCTTTATGAGCTTTATCTTGATAATTCTGGCTACGTTATCGTCGCTTCTACTGTTTTATTTTTCTATTAATATATCCAGTGGTATTCTTAATTCTATTTCTATCCTCATGCTCGCTATAGTTCTGTTTTTTTTGATGAGTATTAGAGGGGGGATTGTATTTTTCTTGTATGCGTTTGGGGTTTTTGGTGCGCTTCTTAGTAGCGTGTTTTCTGAACAGTTTGGGTTGTATCTGTTTGAAGCAGGAGAGTATGCGACAATAACGGGAGGAGCCGCTAGAAATGCGTTTCTTTCAATCCTTTTTTTCACCACTATAATAGGTGTTTTTAGGTGCACTTATTATTTTAAAGGTGATGTTCCACGTATTAAATATTTAGATGTTATTTTTCATAAAGCATTTCTGGCTATAGCATTTTTGGCAATAACCTATCTCTCTTTTAACTTGATGATGCACGGTTCTCCGTTATTTCTTGAGGTGGATAGGTTTCATTTTTTCACAACAATGCCCCCTTTATATAGAAAGGTCTATAATTCATTACCGTTACTTGGGTTTGTCATGGGTATGGCTTTTTATACGAGAATAATGCCTCGTTCATATGCTTATCTATGGCTCTTTATAGCTCTCGTAGTGTGTATTTTTTTAGGAGAAAAGTTTTCAAGAATTTTATTGTTGCTCTATATGTTCTTCGTTTCTTATTTCTTGTTGGAGCTTCAGGGGAGAGTAAAGATACGTCATTATTTTTATCTCATAGCTTTAATGGCGGTGGGGGGATGTTTAATAATTTTTAATTATTATCTAATATACGGTTCATATGATATTTTCTGGACTCGGCTCGCTGCTCAAGGTCAGATGAACTATACATTGGATAACGTGTCAGGGCATTACAAAAGTATTGATGTTATAACTAAGCATTTTGTTGGCTGGGGAGCTGCTGAAGCAGAGAGGGGAAGCGGTATATCCTACCTAATGTACATTATTGCGCCACGAGAATTGGTTGAATACAGGCTGTCTCAGGGAGCTAGCTTTACAGCACCATTTCCTGCAAATTTTATATACTTTTTTGGCTATACAGGAGCTCCATTGTTGATAATAGCTACTGGAGTTGTTGTTGGAGCAGTAGGTGGCGTTTTTTATAAATCTATAACGAGTTTGAATTTTATACTTTCTCTCATTTCTGGAAAGACTCTGTTGTTTTTATATTATGCTGTCGTGATGGGACAAATGCACCTTGTTTTTTCTCTTGAAGGCGGTATTCATCTTCTTGCCACCTTTGGCTATTTTCTGATCACTATTGTAAAGTCGAGGAGCTTGTTGTGACTAAAGTTTTATCTTTTTATCTTCCACAGTTCCACCCTATCCCTGAGAATGATAAGTGGTGGGGTAAAGGATTTACCGAATGGAGCAATGTTGCTCAAGCTAAACCACGCTTTAAAAAGCATCACCAGCCACATATACCATCAGACTTAGGGTTTTATGACTTGCGCTTATCTGAAACAAGGCAAGCACAGGCAGATCTGGCAAAAAAATATGGTATTGACGGCTTTTGTTATTACCATTATTGGTTTAACGGTAATCAACTACTTGATCGCCCTCTTCGAGAAGTATTGGTAGAAAAGGACCCAGACTTTCCTTTTTGTATGTGCTGGGCTAATGAAAATTGGACTCGGGCTTGGGATGGTCTGGATCGGGAAATTCTAATCGCCCAAAATTATACTCAAGAAGACTCTCTTGAGCATATTAATGAGCTTATAAAATATTTTCTAGATTATAGATATATTAAAGTGGATGGGCGGCCTTTCTTCCTTGTTTATCGACCGGATCATATTCCGGAATCGAAGGAATATTTTTCAATCTGGAGGGATAGGGCTGAAAAAGCTGGTCTCCCAGGCCTTTATATTTGTGCAGTGAAGGGCGGTTTCGTTGAATTTTCAGACTCCGACCTGCTGGATATGGGGTACGATGCAATAATTGATTTTCAGCCGGATCGTCGCGATTTTCCTATTGCTAGTACTCCCTCGCAGGCCTTGGTAGATATAGCACGGAAAACGTTGCCTGATCGCTTGTTTCAGTTCGTCAAGAATAATGCTTCAGCGATTAATAGTGTTGACTATAAGGCAATGGTAGAGAACATGACAAGCCGAACTTGGCCGAAGGACTACAGAAAGTTTCCTGTTGTTTTTCCGAGTTGGGACAATACAGCCAGAAGGAAAACTCCGACCATTATTCAGAATTTAGATCCTGAAATTTATAGTCGTTGGTTACAATATGCTGTAGAAAGCGTTTCTGAATACCCAGAAAATGAAGCTTTTGTTTTTGTTAACGCATGGAACGAATGGGCGGAAGGCTGTCATCTTGAGCCGGATAAAAAAGTGGGTCATGGTTTTCTACAGGCTACTAAGCGAGTTATTGATTCTTCTAAAAAAGTATAAGAAATTGAAAGACAAATGAATTTGCAGCCCAATGAGATGAGTGCTGAAAGAGCAAGATGCTAATTGAGAGCAATTACATTTTGTATAACGTATCCAAGAACTCTAGGCTTTCTATTGTAGAGTGTGTCAATACGATGCAAAACTGTCGACCGTCAAACGGCGAGTGCTTAGCATTGCGGATGTTTGATGCTACTTATCTTATTTAGTTGATTGCAAGAAGCTGAGAATTAAATGATTTTTCAGTTCGGCTCAAGTTTGAAAATTGATGGTTTCCATAATTTCCTCCATCTATATTTTGTAGGGGGGGCTACTTATACAACTTGGGAAATGAGCTAGCTAGCTGGCTGGAAGGTAAGCTGCCCAGACGAATGGCGCTAAAAGTGAGAGATGATGTCGCATATTATTGTAAATGGCTCCATGCGTGTTGCCTGTATCATACCTACATATAATGGTTGTGATGTTCTGAGGCGGCTATTGGACTCACTAGAGCGTCAGAATGCCAGATTCGATCTATTTATGGTAGATTCGAGTTCAGTAGATGGTACGCAAGAGTTGGCTGGTAGCCGTGTTGAAAATCTCACTATTATTCCAAGTAGTGAGTTCAACCATGGCGGCACGCGGCAAATGATGATCGATAAGTATCCTGGTTATGACATCTATGTGTTCATAACTCAAGATGCTTATCTAGAAGATTCTGAAGCGGTTGAGCGATTAGTTCAGCCATTCACTGATGAAAGTGTCGGCGCTGTTTGTGGAAGACAGCTACCACATCTTGATGCAAATCTATTGGCTCAGCATGCTCGGTTGTTTAATTATCCTGACGTGTCACGAATAAAGTCTCTAGACGATGCTTCTCAGCTTGGTATCAAAACTCCATTCATGTCTAATTCATTTTCTGCTTACCGAGCAAGTGCTCTCAGGGAGGTTGGTGGATTTCCTGATCATGTAATCTTGTCTGAGGACATGTACGTTGCTGCCAGGATGCTGTTATCTAATTGGAAAGTTGCTTATGCTAGCGATGCAAAATGTAGGCATTCTCATGATTACTCGCTTGTACAAGAATTTCATCGCTATTTTGATCAAGGTGTTTTTCACGCTCGTGAACCGTGGATTCGACAGAGCTTCGGTGGTGCAGGGGGGGAAGGGTTACGCTACGTCAAATCTGAAATTGAATTCCTTGGTCTTTCTAAATGGTATATTTGGCCCTCGATAATCGTGCGTAATTTCTTAAAACTTTCCGGATATAAACTTGGGCAACAGGAAAAGAAGCTCTCAAGTAGCTTGAAGAAAAAGTTAAGTATGCATAAGCACTATTGGGATAGTCCCCATGCGGAGAAATATTAATGTTTATTTAACTGCCTGTGAAAAAAGTTAATCGAGCAATCAGTTCCGTAACTGCCGAGCAGGCGGTGTTCCTCATCGCACAGGCGATCTAACGAAAGATAAGCACTTAAAGGCAGCGGTAATCCCCAGACCTTTCCCCCGAAAAACCAGGGGTGGCGGACTCGACCGGTCAGCGTAACACTATTAATTTTTCTTCCAATTGGGAGTAATGGTGATGCAGATACAAAATCGAATGAATGATGAGCGAAGAGCTATAATTTGGCATGGATGGAGGAAGGGTAGTCTCATGAATGTCATATGCCGAATCATCGAAAAGTCAGCTGCTACAGTGTTTCCTATTTGCATTATCACGGTGGAATTGAGTCAAGGCCGCAGGTGAGGCGATTATTCACACTAACTTTCCGGGAGAGAGAAGAGATCCCAAGAGGATTGGCCGTTGGTGTCTCAATACGCCCTCTTAGTGGCAATGCGTTCAAGGCATAATGAATGTACACGACGAAATTGAAAGCGTTGTTTATGGTCGCTGCAATTAGCGAGCCGTGGGGCTCAAATATTTTTCTTAATTAATTTTTGAACATGAATAGTGATTTTCAATTAAGGCCAACAACGGATTTAACAATGTTAGGAAAGACCAAAGGGCTGACTGAACGCTATCCGGCCCAATTGATAGTGCCGATAGTCGATTTTCTCGCTGTTATAACAGGAAGTTTGCTCTCCCACTTTTGGAGATTCGAACACTTTATATTGCATGAGCGCTACGTTCTTGCCGTCATCATTATTTCATTACTAATTCTGCTGCTAAATGGCCTGTTAGGTGCTTATGCTAGATGGCGGGTTACCCGTATCTCGACCTTACTCGCTAGACTGTTTATTGTTTGGCTGGTTGTCGGTGTTTTAGCCACTTCAATTATTTACTTTGCCCACGCTGCTGAACGTTATTCTAGACTTTGGGTCGGTGTGTCGCTCCTCTTGTCTTTTATCATGGCTGGAGGGGCTAGGGTATTGCTGCAACTTGTACTTCGACAGGCGCGCTTAAGGGGAAAAGCACGACGCTCTATATTCCTGGTTGGCCCCTCTCATCATCTGATCAATGTTGCCCGAGGGATGCGAGCCTCTCCAGGTGAGGGCTATTCCATCGCTGGGGTGGAACGGCTATCTCATACACCTGATGATGCCTGCCTTGAGCGTTTATCTCGCCGAGTGGCTGTTTCGGAAGCTCGCGAAGTATGGATTTGTGTACCTTTGGAGATGGGCAGTACTGTACGTTCGATTTTTTTTACATTACGTAATCAAACAGCAGAGGTACGGTTTATTCCAGAATTTCGGGATATGCACTTGTTAAACCATCGTATGAGCGAAGTGGCAGGGCATTATGCTATTGATCTGAGTGTAACCCCTATGAATGGAATGGCGCAGGTGATCAAGCGCTTGGAAGACATATTCGTTGGGGGGCTTATAAGCCTTCTAATTTTGCCAGTGTGTATTGGCATTTCTATTGCGATTAAAATCACCTCCCCCGGACCTGTGCTGTTCAAGCAGTATCGAACAGGGGCTAATGGTAGGCAGTTCAAAGTTTATAAGTTTCGTTCCATGGAAGTGCATGAGGAAGATAGCGGTACAGTCACTCAAGCTAGGCAAGGTGATCCACGAGTGACAAAATTGGGTGCTTTTTTGCGGCGCACTTCACTGGATGAATTGCCACAATTCTATAATGTGCTTCAGGGACGTATGTCAATTGTTGGGCCGCGTCCGCATGCCTTGGCTCATAATGAGTACTACAAGGATTTGGTCGAATCCTATATGTGGCGCCATAAGGTCAAGCCGGGCATTACGGGCTGGGCACAGGTTAATGGGCTTCGTGGCGAAACTGACACACTTCAAAAGATGGAGCGTCGTGTCGAGCATGACCTTTGGTACATTGATAATTGGTCACTTTGGTTGGATCTACGTATTATCTTCTTAACTATATTTAAAGGCTTTACCAACGAGAACGCGTACTAGGTTTTAAGTGGTCAGCGTTAAGGCAGGAACATAACAGTAAAAAGCTGCTATTATTCGCCCCCTTAATCCACTGCTGGTGAGGCGAATGTGCCATCTACTGATATAGAAAGCTCTAACGTTACAATTTATACCAGTGTTTCGGTGTTGTTGTTTGGCGCACTTTCCTTGGTGGTGCCCTCGGGTTATTCAATCGGTGCACTGCTGCTTTTACTGGGTGGTCTTGCGCTTCCTTTGCTACGGCCAGGTTTATCGTTAAGTCGGCAGGACTGGCTCGTCATGCTGGTGATGGCGCTCTACGCCTCAATATTTATGCTGATGGCTTGGCTTAACGGGGATGGTTCACGAGAGTTTGACCGGCCCAGTCGTTTTTTGCTCGCTATCCCTGCGCTTCTGCTAATAATTGGTTATCCGCCCCGCTTGGCTTTCATGTGGAGTGGCTTTGCATTGGGTGCCATCGGGGCTGGTAGTTGGGCTATATGGCAAAAGCTTTTTATGGGTATTTCCCGTGCCAGCGGTTATACGCATGTCATTCAGTTCGGTAATTTAAGCATCCTTCTAGGCATTCTTTGCCTTGCGGGAATGGGGTGGGCCGCATTGCAGCCACACAGGAAAAGCTGGTTGCTGCTGCTTGCTTTTGGCGCCGTGATGGGAATGATCGGTTCACTTTTTTCGGGAAGCCGTGGCGGCTGGGTTGGCTTTCCCCTCATATTATTTGTTCTCTACCGTAGCTATGGCCAAGTGTGGTCAACTAAATGGAAAGCTGCGGCTGTATTAGCCATTGTGGTAGGGGGGGGCACGGTTTTCGCACTGCCGCAAACGGGTGTGCAGGAGCGCGTGTTTCAAGGGGTTGATGACATTTCGCGTTATGTTTCTGGTGAAACTCAAAATACCTCCTTGGGTGCGCGGTTTGAAATGTGGAAAGGCGCTAGCTACCTAATTGCTAATAAGCCACTGTTTGGCTGGGGGGAGAGTGGATACAAAGATGGAATTGCCACTTTAGCAGAGCGGGGAGCCGTCAACCCTGTTATTTTACAGTATAGCCATGCCCATAATGATTTTATCGACACATTCGCCAAGCGTGGCTTGGTAGGGCTTACCGTGCTTTTACTGGTGTATCTTGTGCCAATGAAGCTATTTGGTGAGTATTCAAGACATGCTAACCTGGAAGTACGCTCGGTGGCCGTAGCAGGAACTTTGCTATCCGTGGCCTATATCGATTTTGGGTTAACGCAAACCTTTTTTGGGCATAACAGTGGTGTAATGATGTATGCTTTTCTTTTGGCTATTTTATGGGGCGTTCATTCAAGGCACCGCAAACAATTAGCCTAAAAAGCCATAGATGGATAATGTGCCGAACGTTTTCCAATGCAAAATGGCTCTTAAGCGAGCGCTTATCAACAACCGGCCATTGAAAAATGGTCGGTTGTTTAGTTAATAAGGCTAGCCCATGCCACCGAGCTGCCGCTTCGTTGCTTCTTCACGGAGGGAGGCATAAATTTTCTGGCGCTTATCTGGAAAATTTTCGGTGCTGAGCGTAGAAGGAATTACTTAAGCTCCGGAAGAAATACTATGAATTACCTACCAAGGGACCTTCAATGAATATTCTAGTAACTGGTGGAGCAGGATTTATCGGTTCTGCAGTGATTCGCTATCTGATTGAGCATACCGATCATGAAGTCGTCAATATCGATGCGTTAACCTATGCCGGTAATTTAGAGTCGCTAGCAGCGGTTGAAGGCAACGAGCGCTACGCTTTTGAACAGGCCGATATTGGTGACGCATCGCGTATGGCGGCTATTTTTGAGCGCTACCAGCCGGATGTGGTGATGCACTTGGCGGCAGAGTCGCACGTAGACCGCTCTATTGATGGCCCAGCGGCGTTTATTCAAACCAACATAGTGGGTACTTACACACTATTGGAAGCGGCTCGCCACTACTGGAAAGGCTTGCAAGCAAGCGCGTCGGAAAAAGCCTCAGTGTTTCGTTTCCACCATATCTCGACCGACGAGGTGTATGGCGACCTGGAAGGCCCGGAAGACCTCTTCAGCGAAGAAACGCCGTATGCGCCCAGCTCACCCTATTCCGCCAGCAAGGCAAGCTCGGACCACTTGGTGCGTGCTTGGCACCGCACCTACGGCCTGCCGGTGCTGGTAACCAACTGCTCCAATAACTACGGGCCATACCACTTCCCTGAAAAGCTGATCCCGCTGATGATTTTAAACGCTCTGGCGGGCAAGCCGTTGCCGGTATATGGCAATGGCCAGCAGGTGCGTGACTGGCTGTACGTAGAAGACCACGCCCGTGCGCTGGTAAAGGTCGCGACCGAGGGCATGGTAGGCGAAACCTACAATATCGGTGGCCATAACGAAAAGGCGAACCTTGAGGTGGTCGAAACCTTGTGTGATTTACTGCAGGAACTGGTGCCCGCTGAGCATCGTTACCGCGATTTGATCACCTTCGTACAAGACCGCCCAGGCCACGACCTGCGTTACGCGATTGATGCCAGCAAAATCGAACGCGAACTTGGCTGGCGCCCGGAAGAAACCTTTGAAACCGGGCTGCGGAAAACCGTGCAGTGGTACCTTGATAACCGCGCATGGTGGCAGCGCGTGCAAGACGGCAGCTACCAGGGCGAGCGGTTGGGTAGCTTGTAAAGGGTGTAAGCGCTTCGCTTGTAAGGTGAGAGGAGAGAGTTCGTGAGAAAACATCAACAGCTTCGTGCATGGCAACAAGCCATGGATCTTGTTGTGTTGATTTACTCAATGACCGCTAATTTTCCTTTGACTGAGCAGTACGGGCTTACTAGTCAAATGCAGCGTGCAGCCGTATCCGTGCCAAGCAATATCGCGGAAGGGGCAGCACGCGGTAGTAAGCGCGATTTCTTAAGGTTTTTACACATAGCGCGAGGATCGCTCAGTGAACTTGAAACGCAGTGCCAAATTGCCCAACGGCTAGGGTATACGGCTGATATTTCAGCTCTGGAAATGGCGATTAACGCACTATTTTCTCAGCTGGGCGGACTCATTAAGCACTTGAAGGCTTCATTATGATATCTGAACGCTCACTATTACCCCCTCACACTTCACCCCTCACAATTCTTGTAACCGGTGGCAATGGCCAGGTCGGGTTTGAGCTCAAGCGCCAGTTGGCAACACTGGGTAACGTGCTGGCACCCGGCAGAGCGGCGCTGGACCTTTCCGATGCTGATGCGGTTGCGGCGTACTTGGAAACGCATCAGCCTGATGTGGTGGTGAATGCGGCGGCTTATACAGCGGTGGATAACGCTGAATCCGACCAGGCAATGGCTGAGCGCCTGAACGCGGCGCTGCCCACTCAACTGGCTGAATACTGCCAGCAGCAATCCAAATGGCTGATTCATTACTCTTCCGATTATGTATACACCGGCCAAGGCAGTGAGCCCTGGCAGGAGAGTGACACCACCGGGCCGTGCAACGTCTATGGTGCGACCAAGCTTGCCGGTGATGAGGCGGTAGCGAATAGCGGCTGCCAACACCTGATCTTTCGTACCAGTTGGGTCTACAGTGCTTTTGGCAAAAGTTTTTTAGCCACCATGCTGCGCCTGGGAGCGGAGCGTTCGGCGTTAAGCATTATTAATGACCAAGTGGGCGCGCCGACGCCTGCGCGTTTGATCGCGCTGGTAACGCAGCAGGCGCTAACGAGGCTGCTAAGCGAAGGTGCCACCCTGGCAAGCGGGGTATACCATTTGGCACCGCGTGGCGAGACCAGCTGGCATGGTTTTGCCTGTGAGATTTTTAAGGCGGCAAAACAGTGCGGTTTACCGTTGGTCATTACGCCGGACGGCGTTTCGGCTATTCCAACCACGGATTACCCGACGCCCGCTGCGCGCCCGCTGAACTCGCGGCTCTCCGTTGATAAGCTCGAAAAAGCGCTAGCAGTACAGCTGCCGGATTGGCAAAGCCAACTGGCTCTGACCGTGGAAGAAATAGCCCGCTCGCGTTAACCGCGCAGCTATAAGCAAGGAGCAAAAAACGATGCAACGTAAAGGTATTATTCTGGCAGGGGGCAGCGGTACACGCTTGCACCCAATTACACGCGGTGTTTCAAAGCAGCTACTGCCTATTTATGACAAGCCGATGATTTACTATCCCATTTCGGTGCTTATGTTGGCCGGGATTCGGGAAATTCTGATTATCTCTACGCCTGAAGATCTTCCTCAGTACGAAAACCTGCTGGGCGATGGCAGCGCGTTCGGCGTACGTTTTGAGTACGCGGTGCAGCCAAGCCCGGATGGCCTGGCGCAAGCGTTTTTGATCGGTGAAGATTTTATTGGTGATGCGCCGGTCTGTTTGGTGCTGGGAGATAATATCTTTCACGGGCAGCACTTTTCGGACCAACTGAAACGGGCTTCTGCGCAGCAAAGCGGTGCCACTGTGTTTGGCTATTTAGTAAAAGACCCCGAGCGCTTTGGCGTGGTCGAGTTTAATGATGATGGCAAGGCGGTCTCCATTGAGGAAAAGCCTGCCGAGCCCAAGTCGCCCTATGCCGTTACTGGCCTCTACTTCTACGACAACGATGTGGTGGACATTGCCCGCCAGGTGAAACCTTCAGAGCGCGGCGAACTGGAAATTACCAGCATCAATAACGCGTATCTTGAGCGTGGCGACCTGCGTGTTGAGCGCCTGGGGCGCGGTTTTGCATGGCTGGATACCGGCACGCACGATAGCTTGCTGGAAGCCAGCCAGTACGTACAAACCATCGAGCACCGCCAAGGGCTGAAGGTAGCCTGCCTGGAAGAAATTGCCTGGCTGCAGGGGTGGCTGAGCGATGCCCAGCTGCGCGAAAGCGCGAATGCACTGTCTAAAACCGGCTATGGTCAGTACCTATTGACGCGGCTGGATGCCAAAGGGAGCCTGTAATGCAGATTGAAGAGACCTCGCTGCCCGGCGTGGTAGCGTTAACGCCTAAGGTATTTGGCGACGAGCGCGGCTTCTTTATGGAAAGCTTTAATCAGAAGGCGTTTGAAGAGGCCACGGGCTGCACACGTAAGTTTGTGCAGGATAACCACTCGCGTTCTCGCCAGGGTGTATTGCGTGGCATTCATTATCAGTTAGAGCAGCCACAGGGCAAGCTGGTACGCGTGGTGCAGGGCTCTGTGTGGGATGTGGCGGTCGATTTGCGTAAACACTCGGCTCACTTTGGCCAGTGGGTAGGCGTTGAGCTTTCTGCTGAGAACAGCCGCCAGCTGTGGGTGCCAGAAGGCTTTGGTCATGCGTTTGTGGTGCTGTCTGAAACAGCGGATTTCCTCTACAAAACCACCGACTTCTACCATCCTGAATCCGAGCGCTGTATCCGTTATGATGACTCGGATCTGAACATCCAGTGGCCAGAGCTACCGGTACCCTTCGCGCTATCTGAAAAAGATCAAGCGGGAAAGGCGTTTAAAGCCGCAGAGGTGTATGACAACCCCCTGTAACATTGTTCTTAAAGCCTGTTCTTAAAACATTGTTCTTAAGGCACTGTTCTTAAAGCATGTGTGCCACATCATGCCGCTCTGACAATCCGAGCGGCATTTTTATATCGCCCGCAGCACCGGGGGTTATTGGGCTTTGTTTGCTCATGCAGTGGTGAGCCTTAACGTTTAGGGCGCCACATAAAATCTGTGCCCAGCAAAAAAGTCTCAAGAGTAGAGCCAGGCCCACTAATCCCTTACAATGCCTGAGCATTTAAATAGCATTGATTATCAAATTTCATCCGCACAGCGTTGGGCAAGGGAATGCGCCCGTTACAATCCCTGGGCGGTAGCGTGCCTTTTTTGGAAAATTATTATGCCAAATACCTCATTTTTAATAGCGCGACCGGCCCGCATGCTGCTGGCCGCGTTAAGTATGGTCGTCATCAGTGGGTGCGCCACAAGCTATCCTTCCGGCAGCGCCTCTGAACAGCCGCGCTATGTCCTTAATGATGACACCGCGAAGCCCATTCTTGATGAAAGCGTGAATGGCTTTCTGGACCAAACGCCTGCCGGTGGCGTTATCAGCGTGGCTGCAAGCCCGTGGGGCGACAATGTTGAAATTGTGGCCGACGAACCCTACCTGGCAGCCAGTGGGCGTGAATGCCGTCGCTTACAAGTGATTGGCATGAGTGGTGAAGCACGCCGTGCACTGGTATGCAAAGCGTCGTCAGAAGAGTGGGTAAACCAGCGAGTCATAACGCAAACGGCAGAAGGGCGCCTTTAATGAATCTCTTTGAAGCATGCAAGCGCGCTTGCCTATCGAAAGCGCTGACTACCGTATCGCTCGCCTGTTTGGTCGTGCTCAGCACGCCTGCCTCCGCCCAGATTATCAGCCTGCCGGACGACACCCTCTCAGGCCAGCGCAGTAGTCAGGGGGCATCGTCTCAAGGCCAGCAGGGGCAGCAGCAAGGCCAGATAGACGACATGCCCCGCGCCGACTGGCGCAGTGGCACTTATGGCCCCATTGCCACACCGCCCCGCGACCCGGATGCGCTGCCCCCGTTTGGGTATAACCTCTTCACAGGTGGTTTTCGTGGCGCCATGGGTGATGGCCTGAACGCCGACTACCGCATTAAACCAGGCGACCAGGTCACCGTGCGTGCCTGGGGTGCATTTGAGTTAGACCGTGTGCTGCCAGTTGACGCCCAGGGCAATATCTTCATCCCTGGTTCTGGCCCCTTGAATGTGGAAGGCCAGAGTAGCCAAGAGGTCGATAACAGCGTTCGCCGCGCGATTACCTCGGTATATCCTGACAACGTTGAGGTTTACACCAACCTGCAAGGCGTCCAGCCCGTTGCCGTTTATGTCACAGGCTATGTGCAAAACCCCGGGCGCTATGCCGGTACGCCCGATGACTCGCTGCTCTACTTTCTTGATCAGGCAGGCGGGATCGAGCAAGACCTAGGCAGCTACCGCCAAGTACGCGTAATGCGCAACGATCGCCTGGTTGCAACGGTTGATCTCTACGACTTTTTACTTAACGGCACGATTGCACGCCCGCAATTCCAGGACGGCGACACCATCGTTGTGGAAGAGCGCGGCCCGGCGATTGCCGTTATTGGAGACGTACACCGCGAGATGCGCTACGAGCTAACCAGTAACACGCTTAGCGGCGCCGAGCTTTTAAACCTGGCGCGGTTGAGAAGCGGAGTGTCCAATGTGTTGCTACGTGGTCATCGCAAGGATGGCCCTATTGCGCACTATTTCCCCATCGCCCTGTTTGCTGGCCAAACCATTCGCAGTGGCGACGAAGTCACCTTCACTGCAGACCAACGCAATGAAACCATCGTAGTTGAAATAGAAGGCAGCTACTTCGGGCCTTCACTCTATGCCTTGCCGCGCAATGCTCGCCTAAGTGAACTGCTTGATGCCATTGCCGTGCCACAAGGGCTTACCGCCGTTGAAAGCGTCTCCCTCCGGCGTGAAAGTGTGAAAGAACAGCAGGAACAGGCGCTGGAAGATAGCCTACGCCGGCTGGAAACCACCTACCTGGGGGCCACCTCACGCACCGACGAAGAAGCCCAGATTCGTCTACGTGAAGCCGAGCTGATTGAACGCTTTATTGAACGCGCAGGTGAACTTGAGCCCAGTGGCCGCCTGGTAGTCGCGCAAGGCGGCAAGATTTCAGATATCCGCCTGCAAGACGGCGATGTCATTACCATTCCTGAAATCAGCGATTCGGTTCTGATCAGCGGTGAAATAGTGGTGCCCCAGGCCGTGGTGTACCGCCCCGGTCTAAGCGTGATCGACTACGTCAACGGCGCCGGTGGCTTTACCGAGCGTGCCGATGAGAGCCAGATTCTACTAGTGCGCCAAAACGGTGCTGTGGAACACGCGCGTAATTCACCGCTACGCCCGGGTGATGAAATCCTCGTAATGCCCAAGGCGCCGGTACACAACTTGCAGCTGGCTTCTACGCTAACGCAGATCCTCTTCCAGATCGCCGTGACCACGCGCGTCGCGCTTGATCTCTAAGGAAAATTCTCGGGTGCCCTTGTAGCGCGTGGTAAAGAGCGCAGCGAGGCACCCGCGAAAGGCGGCGCCCGCCGCCCGAAGCCGCACCCGCACATGCAAAAATTCATGACAAACAACACGAACCTAAAGGCGGCAACCCGTCATGGCTGATACACAAGCAACGCGCCGGGGCGCCCGCACGCCTTGGCAAGTGACCCGCAGCGTGTGGTACGCCATGTTCATGCGTGAAGCTATTTCACGCACCATGGCCGACCGCATGGGCTGGTTTTGGATGATCTTCGAGCCGTTTGCCCTGGTCGCTATTATGGTCGGCATCCGCAGCTTTGTTAGTGGTGATCGGTTAATCGTAAATGCCCCCTTTATACCCTGGATGATTACAGGAATGATGGGGTTCTTCCTGGTAAGGGAAGGCATGTTACGCGGCATGGGGGCGATTGAAGGCAACAAGGCACTGTTTGCTTATCGCCAAGTACAGCCCGTAGACCCAGTTTTAGTTCGCAACTTCCTTGAGGGGATGCTGCGTACCTTTATTTTCTTACTGTTTATGGCGGGTGGCCTGATGCTGGGGTTGGATATGTACCCCGATAATGCCATCAGAGCCATGGCTGCTTGGCTATCGCTTTGGAGTCTTGGAGTGGGCTTGGGGCTAGTAACCTCTGTAGCCTCCGTCTTGGTGCCTGAAGTCGGCAGAGTGATACGGATGCTCTCACTGCCCCTATTAATTATCTCCGGCGTTATATTTCCGCTTAATCAAATGCCGCACTGGCTGCTTGAATACTTAATGCTTAATCCGATTCCTCACGGATTAGAAACCCTGCGTTTAGGTTTTTTCGAAAACTATAAAACCATTCACGGCACCAGCATGCTGTATTTTTGGATGGCAACCCTTACGTTGAACGCGCTAGGGCTATTAATGCACCTGCGCTTTGTTGACCGATTAAAGGCCCAATAACCCATGCCTGTTTCGTTACGTCGTTTTTTTAATAAATCGCCTCAGTGGGCCATCGCTATTTTGGCGATTTTGCTTGTGTCATTTTACTGGTTTGTATGGGCGCAAGAACGTTATGTTTCCTATGCCACGGTAGTGCTTGAAAGCCCCCAAGTGGCCACGCCGGAATTTAACCTGTCATCGCTAATGGGAGGAGGTGCAGGTAACACTGCTGATCTGCTCCTGCTACGTGAGCATTTGCTTTCAGTCGATATGCTGCGCCTGCTTGATGAGCAGCTTAACGTTCGTCAGCATTACAGTGAGCGCGGCGATTTTTTTGCCAGGTTGCGTAATCCTGATGTGCCTATTGAAGACCTGCATAAATACTACTTGCGCCGAGTGGATATAGAGCTGGATGAATATGCGGGCGTACTCAATATTCAAGTGCAGGCTTATACCCCAGAGTTTGCTTACGATATGGCATCGCTACTACTAAACGCGGGCGAAGACCATATGAACCAAATGGGGCATCGTTTGGCGGATGAGCAGGTACACTTTTTAGAACGGCAAATGGTAGGCTTGGAAGAGCGCTTTACAGAAACGCGTGCCCAGCTACTTGAGTTTCAAAACGAATATGGCCTGGTATCGCCCACTGCTACGGTAGAAGGGATTAATCAGGTTGTCGCATCCTTGGAAGGCGACTTGGCACGTCTTCAAGCGCAGCGTAATGCACTGGCAAGTTTTCAAAGCACACAATCCGCCGAGTTACGCCAGGTAGAAAGGAACATTACAGCGCTGCGCGACCAAATTGAGGAACAGCGTGACCGCTTGGCCCAGGCCACCGGAAACTCGCTTAACCGGGTTTCATCAGAGTACCAAACACTAGAACTACAGGCTCAGTTTGCCCAGGAAACCTACTCAAACGCGCTAGCCGTATTGGAAAACACCCGCCTGGAAGCTGCGCGTCAGCTTAAACAGGTAAGCGTATTACAAAGCCCGCTATTTCCTGAATACCCCACTGAACCCAATCGACTTTACAACAGCAGTGTCTTTGCCATCATCACCATCTTCCTCGCCTTTATCTTCAGCATGATTCTCATGATCGTAAAAGATCACCGAGACTGATAGCGGTGAAGGGTGAAGGGTGAAGGGTGAAGGGTGAAGGGTGAAAACCAAACCCCTGTAGCGCGCGGTAACGCTTTGCGAGGCACGAGCAAAAGGCACCCGCGAAAGGCGTCGGAACGGCGCCCCGGATACGCCCCAACGCTCAACCCCGGCACCGCTTTCGCGGGTGCGCTGCGCTTACCACGCGCTACAAAATACCAACCCTGCTGATTGTGTAGCGCGCGGTAACGCTTTGCGAGGCGCGAGCAAAAGGCACCCGCGAAAGGCGGCGGAACGACGCCCCGGATGCGCCTCAATGCCTACCTCGGCACCGCTTTGCGCTACTTCCGCGGGTGCGCTGCGCTTACCACGCGCTACAGGTTGTCTAACTCTTTGATTATTCAAATGTAGCGCGTGGTAACGTTTGCGAGGCACGAGCAAAAGGCACGAGCAAAAGGCACCCGCGAAAGGCGGCGGAACGACGCCCGAATGCGCCACCATGCCCAATCCCGGCACCGCTTCGCGGCGCTCCCGCGACATAAAAATGCACGTCCTTGAGCAGTACTCTTCAATGAACGGCGGAAACGCAATTGGGTCTATACTGCTGGTAAATGCTGGTCGATCAACAAATTTTCGCGCAGTAAAAAAGCATATCCAATTATTGGAGGAGCGCTTTGGTGATGAAATCAAAAATATCTTCGGAATACAAACCTCAGCCCTCACCGCCAACGAAGCAAGTTATCTCGTCGGCTTTAGAACCGCTGACGAGATCCGAAATCGATGCGTTAAGGCAGAAAAAGAAACAACTAAGCGGTTATTATCAAAAAATTATTCAAGCTAGGGTCGCTAGTGGGCGCTAAGCGCGCTAGTAGATGTTAGGCACACCTTCGAGTAGCGCGCGGTAACGCTTTGCGAGGCACGAGCAAAAGGCACCCGCGAAAGGCGGCGGAACGACGCCCCGGATGTGCCCCAATGCCCAACCCTGGCACCGCTTCGCGCTGCTCCTGCGCCGGGCCGCCGCTGCGGGTGCGCTTCGCTTACCATGCGCTACAAGTTATCTAATGCTTTGATTATTCAAACGTAGCGCGAGGTAACGCTTTGCGAGGCACGAGCAAAAGGCACCCGCGAAAGGCGGCGGAACGACGCCCCGAATGCGCCTCCAATGCCCAACCCCGGCACCGCTTCGCGCTTCGCTCGCGCCAGGCCGCCGCTGCGGGTGCGCTGCGCTTACCACACGCTACGAAATATCTACCCTGCTGATTGTGTAGCGCGCGGTAACGCTTTGCGAGGCACGAGCAAAAGGCACCCGCGAAAGGCGGCGGAACGACGCCCCGGATGCTCCACCAATCACTACTTGGCTTCGTGCCCCTAACAACACCAAAAAAGGAGCCACATGCTCGACATTATTCACCACGGCGGCGCAACCGGCGTTACCGGCAGCTGCCATCAGCTCATACTGAATAGCGAACACTCACTGCTCATCGACTGCGGCCTCTTTCAAGGTGAAGACGCGGAAAAAGACAGCTTCGAACAGCTACAAATCGAATTTGATATCAGCACCGTACAGGCGCTTGTTATCACCCACGTACATATTGACCACGTAGGGCGGCTACCGTACCTGCTGGCAGCCGGATTCAAAGGCCCCATTATCTGTTCAGAGCCTTCTGCTAAGCTATTGCCTCTGGTCATTGAAGACGCGCTAAAAATTGGCTTTACCCGCAATACACAACTGATCCAACGTTTTCAGGAACAGCTGGAAAAGCAAATCGTTAGCGTGCCTTACAAAACATGGCACCGCATCGTTGAAGATGAAAACGGCACCACCCGCATCAAACTCAAACGGGCAGGGCACATATTAGGCTCCTGCTACGTTGAAGTAGCGCACCAGGCTGCCAATGGTGAAAAAGAGCGCATCGTTTTCTCCGGCGACCTGGGCGCACCTCACGCGCCACTACTACCTGCACCGAAATCGCCCCACGGCTGCGACCAGCTAGTGCTAGAAAGCACCTACGGCAACCGTACCCACCCGGACCGCCGTCAGCGCCGTGCCGTTTTAAGAAAAGCGATAGAACAAGCGCTAGCCAACGGCGGCACAGTCATGGTGCCCGCCTTCAGCATAGGCCGCACGCAAGAACTGCTTTACGAACTGGAAGGCATTATTCATGAAGCCAAAAACCACCAGTGGAGCACGCTAGAAATTATCGTCGATTCACCGCTGGCGGCTCGCTTTACCAAGGTATACCGCGAGCTAAAACCCTACTGGGACGATGAAGCCCAAAAGCGGCTAAAAGGGGGCCGACACCCGCTCAACTTTACCAGCCTCTACACCGTAGAAAGCCACACCGAACACGAGCAAACGGTTGAGTATTTAGCCAAAACCGGCAGGCCCGCCGTGGTGATAGCCGCCAGCGGCATGTGTGCAGGTGGGCGTATTATGAACTACCTAAAAGTCATGCTAGGCGATGCCCGCCACCAAGTGCTGTTTGTCGGCTACCAGGGCGCAGGCACCCCAGGCCGCGCTATACAGCAATACGGCCAAGGCGGCTGGGTAGAAATAGACGGCCAGCGTATCGACATTAACGCAGGCGTCACCTCCATCAGCGGCTACTCCGCCCACGCCGACCAAAACGACCTGCTAAACTTTGTAAAGCGCATGCGCCGCTGGCCCAGCACCATCCGTTTGGTACACGGCGACCAAAACGCCCGCGCAGTGTTGAAAAGCAAGCTAGAAGCAATGTACGAACGAAAGGGCAGGGAAGTGAGAGTTACCAGCTCTTCGTTGCGCGGTAACGAATCTCGCGAGGAACGAGCGAATGAGGCACCCGCGGAAGGCGTCGGCACGACGCCCTGATCTCGCCATCGTGCTCACCTTCAGCACCGCTTCAGGTGCTCTTCAAACATCTTCGCCCCCCAACACAATCATTGCACTCTGTTTTGAATTACCATCGGTTACCAACACCAAATGATTGAAATCAAAAACCTCTATAAGCGCTACCACAACCACCATGGTAGCGATTGGGTGCTCAAAGACATTAACCTGACGATTCCCACAGGGGTTAGCGTGGGATTGATTGGCGCTAACGGCGCGGGAAAATCCACCCTATTACGCCTGATAGCGGGTATGGATACGCCCGAGCGAGGCGAGGTTATCCGCCGCAGCCGGGTCTCTTGGCCAGTAGGGTTAACTGGCGGTATGCAAGGCAATATGACCGGGCGGCAGAATGTTAAGTTTGTGGCACGTGCACAAGGCCATGGAAATGATATAGTCAGAATTATACATTTTGTCGAAGATTTCGCAGAAATAGGTGATGCCTTTGATGAGCCGATTCGTACCTACTCATCGGGCATGAAGTCACGCCTTTCGTTTGGATTATCGCTTGCGTTTGATTTCGACGTATACATTTCAGACGAAGCCACCGCTGTAGGCGATCGTGCTTTTAAGGCCAAAGCCCAAGCTTTGTTTAAAGATCGTGTAGGAAAAGCCTCTTTAATCATGGTGTCACATGGAGAAGGAATACTAAGAGATTTATGCAAAGCAGGTATTTATCTTAAAAATGGCAGTGCCGTATGGTATGACGATATTAACGAAGCCATTGCAGATTACCATCAAGATACTGATGATAAGACACTGATACAAGCGTTAAGTGAAGAGTCTTTTGATATTGATCCCTTAACCTTAAGCGCTGTACAAATTAATTCGATACGAAAGGAATTGGCAAATATTAGGCAAAGATTCAATGGCTTGGGTGTGATTATTCAAAAGGCCAGGGATGAAAAGTGGGAAGAAGAAGCAATAAATGTGTTACGTAAAGCCCATGGTCATGCAAAAAAAAGGATAGACGAACTAGTTGGGATAATCAGTGTCACACCTGACGGAATATTTAAAGCAGCTAAAGCAGAAGTAGCTAAATATGATCGTAGTGTTTTAGGTGTGGAATATGGTCTTAGTTTAGCCGAAGCGCAAAATTGGGCAGAAAATGATTTTTTAGTGCTGGAGAAAGCAAAAAAACTTGCTTATCGCTATAAAAGTGAACAAGAGGCAGAGCTAGAAGATATAAGTGGTGATGACTAACTAGAGGGCTGTTAGTCGTGGTATACACCTGTGCTAAAGTTTAGCACTACTTTATTTTATCGCGTTGATGGTTATGTATGAAACCAGTTTTAATTGTTTGCCGCGCTGAGAGCGCTCAACAAGCTCCTGAATGGCTCTTTGCGTCAAATTTAGGTTATCGAGGAATGGTTAGCCAATATGGTGCAAATGCGGACACAAGACACCACATTTGCACAGGGGGTAAATGGATAGGCATATGCAATCTTCTTCAAACACATCCAGAACTGTTGAATGAGTATGAATATTTCTGGTTTCCTGATGATGATATTGAAACAAGCCCGGAAGACATATCTCAGTTTCTGAAGTTAGCCCAAAATGAAGGTTTTAAATTAGCGCAACCTTCTCTTACTCCACAAAGTGTCTATGCATATCGTCTTACGATCAGCAACCCACGTTTTAATTTCCGGCGAACCAATTTTGTCGAACTGATGATGCCGCTGATCCACAGGGATCTGCTGCTTCAGCTTCTTCCTATCATGTCAGATAAGCATGCTGCGCTTGGGGTTGATTGGGTATGGCACACGTGGGTATCAAGCCCAATGAAGCAAGTGGCAATAGTGGATAGCGTACAAATGGGGCATTATCGCCCCAGAAATAAACATCTTGTATCTCAGATGAAAAAGAGAGCAATTGACCTTGTTCAAGAGCGAGAAAATACCGTTAAAGAACTGAACGTAAAACCCTATCAGCAACGTGCGCACGAAGGAGAGCTTGTACAGGGGGAGCGAGTGAAAGGAGCGCGTCTGAAGCTACAAGTTGTTTTGGGGTATTTTTCGATACGCCATGAGGTTACTCAGCAGCGTTGGGGATTGAAGCAGTATCTGACCTTCATTCGCACAGAAAAATGAGTATGCCAATTTTTCCTGATGATGTATGCAACTAATAGACATAGCCACTTTCAGAGGGTACGGCTTCTCCAATCAATGTTACGCTATGCCTATGCGGGTTTATTGGCGAGTCAAACATCCTAAGCTTATGATTTACAGTAATGATATGAGTACAAGACTGCTACGCAACCTTATATTGATCGCCCCAGTATCCGTAAGTGCTAAATATGAGATCGCGGTGCTTGGGTTAGTCTGTCGTTATCTCATACGTTTATTCACTTGGGTGGTAGGGCAGAGAGGGGTGCGCTACAGGCCTTCTTGCCTCCATCGTATGGTCTAAAATACTACGGTTATTCTATTAATTCAGGAATGAATCAACAGGACGAATTGTAATGAAACGAATATGTATAGTAGGTGCAGGTTTTAGTGGGGCTGTAATCGCGCGTAGTTTATCTGAGGAAGGCTATAAGTGTCTTGTGATTGACGAGCGCTCTCATTCTGCTGGTAACTGTCATACGGAACGCGATGAAGAAAGCGGCGTAATGGTACATAAATATGGCCCCCACATATTCCATACAAATGACGAGCGGGTATGGAAATATATAAATCGTTTTGGCGAAATGATGCCGTATGTCAATCGTGTGAAAGCTACGGTGAAAGGGCAGGTCTACTCTATGCCTATTAATCTGCATACTATTAACCAATTCTTTGGGAAAAGTATGTCGCCTTCTGAAGCCAAAACTTTCATTGAAAGCAAGGCCCGGATGGATATAAAAGAGCCTGAAACGTTCGAAGAACAAGGGTTACGGTTTGTTGGCGATGATATATACCAAGGTTTTTTTGCAGGATACACTCGTAAGCAATGGGGAGTAGAACCTAGCCAACTACCTGCTTCGATATTGAAGCGCTTGCCATTACGTTTTAATTACGACGATAACTATTTCAACCATCCTTTTCAAGGTATGCCGCGCCATGGTTATACCGCAATAGTTGAGAACATACTTGATCACGAAAATATTGAAGTCCGCCTGGAAACTAAATATGAAGATTTAACAGAAAAATTTGAACACATTTTCTACTCAGGTCCACTTGATCGTTATTTTAATTACGAGTTTGGGCATTTAGGCTACCGCACCCTTGATTTTGAGCCGGTCCGTGGAGAAGGCGATTACCAAGGAACAGCTGTAATGAATTATCCAGATAGTGATATTCCCTTTACACGCATTGCAGAGCATAAGCATTTCGCACCCTGGGAAAGTGAAAGTTTTACAAAGACAATAGCGTTTAGAGAATACAGCCGCGCGTGCGGGCCAAATGATATCCCTTATTACCCCATTCGCTTGGTAGAAGAAACCCAATTACTTGAACGTTATCAAGCGCGGGCACAGCAAGAAAAGAACGTGACGTTTGTAGGTCGCTTGGGCACATACCAATATTTGGATATGGATATTACCATTGGGCGTGCATTAGATGTAGCAAAGAACTACCTTGATGGCGCTCATAAATGAGTACAGTGGGTGAATCAATAACTAACCAGTCAGGTCAATACATGGAAGTTAAAAACATAGTTCAGCGCCTTGTTTTACCCGAGCCGGGAATTAATAGTGAGTACCCACTTTTTTTTCATGGAGGTAAAGGGGGTACAGGCTTTGATACATTAAAGAAAGCTTACTTTGTACATTGTGGTGCAACGATAAGTTTTGATAGTTATTTTAATTCTTTCCCTGCGCACCTATATGACTTTGATAACCATAATGTTGATATAGTAATTAAGGCATCTGGCTCTTTTATTATACAAATTGTCATGGCTAGGCATGGACGCAGTTGGGAGCAATTGTACCAGAGCCGCATTGAGTTGGGTGAGGGGGGGACGGAAAGTATCCGCTTACCTGAAATGTTGCTTGATGGCTTAATTTATGTAGAAGTTATTGCGGTCACTGACACGTATGTTTATGAAGTTGATTATAGTGTTGTGGGTCAAACGCACCAGGACGTATCGCTTACAGCGGTAATTACGACGTTCAAACGCAATGATGCTGTTCAAAGTACGGGGCATCGGATGCAGGCCTACTTTGATGCTAACTCTGATCTGTTAGAAAAATTTCAGTTGTTAGTTATTGATAATGGTGGCGATACTGACACAATTCCTTTTGAAAAATCCAAAGTAATAAAAAACCGAAACTTGGGAGGGGCTGGGGGGTTTACTAGGGGGTTAATGGAGACGGTAGATAATGAGTTGTCTACGCACGTCTTGTTTATGGATGACGATGCTAGCTTCTTCCCTGAGTCTTTAAGACGAACGATTTCAGTCTTGCAATACTCAAAGGCAGAAAACCGCGCGGTGAGCGGCGCAATGATTACCGAGGCACACAAATGGCGCATGTGGGAGAATGGGGCCACTTTTGACCAGCGGTGCATACCCCTTGATAGTGGGCGTGATCTTCGTGACTTTAATCAAGTTGTTGCGATGTCGATAGGACAGCCACGTAATGTTGAAAACAAATATGCAGGGTGGTGGTACTTCTGTTTCCCTGTTGCATCAGTAAAAGTATGGCCGTTCCCCTTCTTCGTTCGTGGAGACGATAGCTACTTCTCGCTGGCTAATGATTTCGACATCATGACAATGCCCGGTGTGGTAGCAATACAAGAAGACTTCTTCACCAAACAATCCCCCTTAACGCTGTATTTAGACATGCGTTATCACATTGTTCACCACCTAACGTTTGATAACCTGGAAATCGGCAAAAAATCCCTGCGTAAAATGATGACGCAGTTCTTCAACCGATTTAACAACAGCTACCACTACGAATCTGCCGCTGCCATTTGCCAGGCAATTGAAGACGTACTTCAAGGCGATGCCTTTTGGGAACAAAACGTTGATATGGCCGAACGGCGCAAGCAAATCAACGAATTGACCAAAAACGAAAAAGTGCAAGACGGCCTACCCATAGATTTCAGCAAGGTAACGCACCACTCGCCGCATCGTAATAAAGGGCGTTGGGCAACGTTACTGCGTCGCTTAAGCTTCAATGGGCACTTACTCCCCGAATCGCTCCAATACAAAAAAGGGGTAGCATTGCCGTTGGACGCACGCGCTATTGAACACGACACCTTCCTGCGCCCCCATACCATTACGCTGGATGGAGCAACAGGGCGTGGTTATATGTGCAAGATTGATAAACAAGCATATTTTGCCAACCGCAAGCGTTTTAAAGGTTTAGTAAGTAGGCTGGAAGGTAATTACGAAAAATTGAGCAGTCAATACGAAGAATCATCTAAAACCCTTACTGCAAAAGCTGTTTGGGAAGAACGGTTTAAGTCGGAGTGAAAATAATGAGCGCGAAATATGAATATGATGTAGCTATCTTGGGCTGGTGGTATGGCGCTAATTATGGCTCTATGACCACCTATTTTGGTTTGCATCAGGCGATCTCTAGTTTAGGTTACAGTGTGCTTATGGTTCACGAGCCTTTAGGTTATAACGGTTATCGTGTGAAGTGGCCGCATGACTTACTATCCATGAAGTTTGCGGATCGGATGGGGTATGAGTATACGAACCAGTTTCATTTTAGCGAATTACCGCATTTAAACGATAAAGTTAACACTTTTGTTGTGGGCAGCGATCAGCTTTGGAACCCGATGATCGGACGCGTCAACGATGATCTGTTTCTTGATTTCGTATCGGACAAAAACGGTCGAGTCGCCTATGCAACCTCGTTCGGCAACAAGGGCACCAAGAAATTCGATGGTGAGTTCGGTGAGAAGCATTCAAAAAATCTACAGAAATTCGATGCGATTTCGGTGCGGGAAGAATACGCCGTAGATATTGCGCGTGATGTCTTCGGTGTTGAGGCTGATAAAGTTGTAGACCCTGTCTTCCTGTTGGAAAAGGCCGAGTACGAGAGGCTTGCTGATAGCGCCAACTGGCAGCCCGAGGGCGATTATCTGAATGTTTTCTACCTTGATCCGACACCTGAAAAGCGCCGGGTGGCTGAGACTGTTGCCGATAAACTGGGACTGTCGAAGATTGTTATTATACCTAATCCCGACAAGGGACGTGCGCTTTCAATGGAGATATTCTCGGGCGACCGCTTTGAGTACGTACCAGAGGATGCGGTAGAGAATTTCTTGGCCGCTTACAAGAATGCGAATTATGTAATTACCGATAGTTTTCATGGTACGGCTTTCAGTATCATTTTTGAGCGTCCGTTTTCATCAATCTACAATACGAAACGTGGTGCTGATCGTTTCGTGAACATCCTGAAACATTTCAAGTTTGGCGAAAGCCGCCGACTGTATGAAACTGATGATGCGACTACGGTTGCCCAAAACAGTAATGTATCGACTACATTGGATTTCACGGCTGCGAGTGACGTCTTGAAAGCGGATCGTGAGTCATCTATGGCATGGCTCAAAGATACGCTTGCTACAACCGTCGCGCGTGTTCAGAGTGGTGCCGCTCGTACTGGTATCGGGGCAAGCGAGCAGAGTCAGAAGCATTTTTCACCGCCATCTGATAGCGCAACGATAATCGAAGCGCCCGAGTTTCATCCTAGCAGCAATGCATGGAAGGTGACTAAGACACATAGCGAGACTTCCATTACTGTTATTCCGGGTGGTTCGGTTAAGGGAAATCGGGTTTGGTGTGATTTGCCCCAACCTTTAGTGAAAGGCCGTCCCTATCGGCTTACATTTGATTGGGCACCAAATACCAATGCGCGAGCGATCAATATTCATTTGAGGAATTCAAGGACTGGTACGTTCAAAGTTATTGGAACATTGCCTGGAGGACGGAAAGGCAACCGTGAACAGAACTTTATTGATTTTATTGTTCCCCAGGATGATTTTTCTCAAGTGATGTTGGGGGCGGTTCATTTTGTAGGTGCTAATCCGGGGGCACGTTTTTATAAAATAGTGCTTGACCCGATTAATAAAGAGGACATGACAAGACCACAGCAGATAAAGGGTCCAACACCTGCTGAAAAGGTTAAAAGGTTGTCTGAAGCTGATAGTGACCGCTACATCAGGTTTTACGCGAAGAATATGGTATCACAAAGCGAAGGCAATGAACGCGCTGTGATTATGTTCAATGCTCATGCTGTTGAAAAGGGGCTAAGCCGTACAAATTTTCGCCCAGGATTTGGGAAAATAGCAATTCCAAAGCTGGCAGCAGAGATGAACCGTTGGCTCGATAGTGGAAAATCAGCAGATGATAGTTTTTTTAAAATAGGTGCAGCTGTCATGCAAGCCTATTTCGAGCGCCATAAATTATTAGACTATAATGTTTCCGAGTTTAAGGCTTTATTTAAGCCGGAAGTTCTAGGGTATGTCGAAAAAGCTGATGTTCATGCAGGTGGCGTGCAAGCTGCACATTTGGAGCGCTTCACGTCTGGAACAGAATGTTGCGAGAAGTCCTTCTCCGATGTTGCATTCGGGCGTCGCAGTGTACGTGAGTTTCTGGATCAAAAAGTTGACAGTACTTATCTTCTGGATGCGATCAATGTTGCCGCGCAAGCGCCTTCTGTTTGTAATCGGCAGCCAGCAAGGGTTTTCCAGTTCGATGACAAAGAACTGATGCAAAAGGTCTTAAAGCTACAGGGAGGATGGTCCGGCTATGACATGCCACCAAAGTTACTCTTGGTAACTAGTGATTTGTCTGCGTATGTGTTTGCGGATGAACGTAACCAAGCGTTTATTGACGGCGGCTTGTTTTTGATGAATCTGCTTTTAGGCCTTGAGAATGTGGGGTTTGGTGCATGTCCGCTTAACACTGCAATGAGCACGGATCAGGTTAATCAAGCACGTAGACTGCTAGGTATCCCAGAATCCCACGTATTTATAGCATTCGTTGCGGTAGGCTACCATGATAGAAGCGCTTTTGTACCGAAATCCATGCGCTTGGATGCAACTGACATCATGTCGAACTAGAAACGCTCTCAAGTAGGGCGGATGCGAGTTATATGGTGCAGAGTACAATGCTTAGTGGCTTTGTTTTAAGTGTTGTGCTCGGCCTTTTATAGTCTATGTTAGGAGTGGTGTTATGCCATCTATTGATGATTTGAATATAAACATAAATTTGTCGGAATCTTTTGAGGAAAAGATTACTGAGGTCAAAAAAAGCCATTTGGCGCATGTGAAAAGGC
>NZ_JBQSYD010000013.1:0-111376 GCF_052378905.1 Halomonas sp. AOP22-C1-8
GTTATACATTATATAGCTTTTATTAAAACAACATAAATTAGAAGTCGGCGCCATTTTATTGACAGTCAAAACAGCTTAACTATAAAGATCTTAACGCTCTCTTTATCTGGCGAGACATTATATATGGTGCTCTTAACAATCATTGTTATTTTAACTATTTCAGCTTCTTTCCTTTGTTCGATACTTGAAGCCTCATTGCTGTCGATTACACCAAGCTATATTGCTCAGCTTAAAGAAGAGCGTCCTAAATTACATAAAGCACTTGATACATTAAAAGCCAATATCGACCGCCCGCTTGCGGCCATTTTAACGCTTAACACTATCGCTAATACGGCGGGCGCGACCGGGATAGGCGCTCAGGTAGCCGCTGTATTTGGGGATGTTTATGTCGCTGTTGCCTCGGCAGTTATGACCATTCTCATTCTGGTATTTTCAGAAATTATTCCTAAAACGTTAGGTGCCAACTACTGGCGCCGTTTGGCTCCTTTTCTGCCTCCTATTTTAAATACCTTAATGGTGGTGTTAATGCCCTTTATCTGGCTATCAAAAATGATTACTCAACGGCTGGGTGAGGCAGATGAAGGCATTGATGTACGCAGTGAAATCAAAGTATTAGCGCGCGCAGGCTTGGAAGAAAAAGTGATGGATAATGATGAAACACGTACGATCACTAATATCCTTAATCTGCATGAGATTCCGGTGACCAAGGCGATGACACCACGCGCCGTCAGTGAAACGGTCACCCCGGAAATGACAGTGAGCGCTTTCGATGAGCGCTTTGGCAAGCTCTCTTTTACGCGCTACCCTGTGATGGACGAAAACGAGCAGGCGTTAGGCTATGTACATAAGCTTGATGTTTATCACGCCGAGCCTGGCCAAACCATGCAAACGTTGATGCACCCGATGGGGAGCATCGCCGATAGCGCAAGCGTTGAGCAGGTATTTACGGACATGCTAACCAGCCGTCACCATATGCGTGTGATCCATGATGAACATGGGACATGGCTTGGCATTATTACCCTTGAGGACGTTATCGAAACGATCTTGGGTCAGGATATTGTGGATGAAACGGATAAAATTCAGAACCTTAGAAACCATGCCAAGCAGCGTTGGCTCAAGCAAGTAACGTCCGACACGCCCCTTCACTAGCTGGCCCTTAGCGAATATTTGAACCCCCTATGGCTGAAAAATAATGTGTCTCGCCACGTACCGAGTTTACGCTTATAGTCACTAACAATAAGCGCTTAGACTACATGAGAGGCCCTTTATGCTGCTTTATGGACTGAGTTTATTAGCCGGTATTGTGCTTTTAACGCTAGGTGGCGAAGGATTGATTCGCGGCGCCGTCGCCGGGGCCAAACGGCTGGGCGTATCACCGCTGTTTACCGGATTGGTGATTGTCGGCTTTGGTACCTCATCGCCTGAACTGGTGGTCTCGATCCATGCCGCCATGAACCAGCAGCCCGACATTGCGATTGGCAATGTGGTCGGCAGCAATATCGGCAATATCCTGTTGATTCTGGGCCTTTGTGCACTTATCTGCCCGCTGACCACCCAGCCCCAAGCGCTTAAGCGCGATGGGTTGGTAATGATGCTCGCCACTGGGCTGTTTATTCTTTTAGCGTTTAACGGCAGCCTGGGGCGTTTCGATGCAGCAGTGCTACTCGCAAGCCTGGCGGCTTATCTGGTATGGGCCTACCGCAGCGAAAGCGGCCAGCACTCCCCTTCTGCCGAGCTACACACGGCCGAGGCAGAGGAAGTGACCCAACTGCCCAGCAGCACGCTGTTTATCGTGGTGGCTTTAATCGGCGGGTTGGCTCTACTGATCGGCGGCTCCCAATTGCTGCTTTATGGCGCCGTCGGCATTGCTCAGGCGCTGGGGATTTCAGAAGCGGTTATCGGGCTTACCATCGTGGCGATCGGCACCTCACTACCTGAGCTCGCGGTATCGGTGATCGCGGCGCTGCGGCGTCATGCCGATGTGGCAGTGGGCAACATTCTGGGCAGCAATATCTTTAATTTACTCGGCATACTGGGCGTCTCCGCCTTTCTTCAGCCGCTACCGCTTGTTGAGCGCATGGCATCCTTTGACCAGTGGGTAATGCTGGGCGCCTCTGCGCTGCTGATTGCTTTCCTCTATACCGGCCTACGTTTATCACGTGGTGAGGGGTTATTGCTCCTGGTAGGATATATAGCGTATTTAACGGCCAGTTTTACAGTGATTAGTTAGGCTTTTTACGACAACGGCTTGCGCTCGACCATACGGCGTTAACGGCATAAGGAAGCACAATGATTCTTGGTACTCTGGGGCCTGAAGGCAACAATCATGCGCTGGTCGCTGAGCGCTATCTCAGTGGTCGGGCAGCGCATGGCGGCCAATGTATTTTCTTCGACACGTTTGAGGCGGCTTTCGAGGCACTGCTGGCCGGAGAGCTCACCCATGTACTGCAATGTACGGCCCACTTCAGCCATGCCGACTGCGTAGGTCGCTATATGCATCGCGCCTTTCCAGTCGATACGTTTATTGCGGGCAGTAAGCCGCTGGCGCTGCTCGCCCGTCGTGATGCTTCCGAACCAGAACACATCGCGCTTCAGCCTGCCACGCGTTACTACACTGATTTAAGCGCGTTCAAGACGATCATTGAGGCACCGACAACCGTCGACGTTGCCAATGGATTAATCGAAGGTCGTTATCAAGCCGGCATTTGTGCAGAAGAAGCATTGGCCCAGGCACCTGACACGCTAACCTTGGTACGCTCGCTAGGACCGGCCATTGATAGCTGGGTTATCTACGCCAACGAAGCGTTGAATGAGGGTTCGCCGCTGCATTTATAGCGTGCATTAGCAGCGGCGAACCCGGCAAGCTAGAGTGCGAAGATAATCAGCGCGCCCACCACCACAAGCGCCAGGCGCAGCCAGAGCGCTTTATGGGCAATGATGCCAAAGGAGATCGCCCCCAAGCCTACGGCCACCTTGGCGGTATCGAACAGCGCACCAGCAGGGTCAAAGGCAAGCCGAATCATGTCAGGATTAGCGACCATTGCTAACGGAATGATATAAAGCCCAATACCCAGCGCCATGGCCTTCAGCGCTACCTTAAGCCAGTTCTCTCCCACCATGCCCGCCGCGATAAAGACACCACCACACACCGGCGGTGTAATCGTCGACAGTAGCGCATACCAGAAGACAAATAAGTGCGCGAGTAACAGCTCAAGCCCCAGCGATGTCAGTGCAGGTCCCGCCACTGAGACACAGATGACATAAGCGGCCGTGGTGGGGACTTCCATGCCCAGAATCAAACACGCCAGTGCCGTCAACAACAGCGCCGGCCACAGCATATCGTTGGAAAGCGACAGGATACCGGAGGTAATTTTCACCCCAAGCCCGGTCAGCGAAAGCACGCCTATCACCAGCGAGGCGCAAATAATAATCGCGCCAATCATCGCAATCTGCCGCCCAGCGGTCACCATGGCAAGCATAAATCGGGTTATAAAACCGGAAAGAGAAAAACGCAGTGTGACGTTAAAAAACAGCAGGGCCAAACTGGCAAAAATGGCAATGCTCGCCGCATACTGAGGGGTGTATCCGCTGATAAAAATACACGCCAGCAGCAACACAAACGGGACCGCAAAAAATAGCGAGGTAATCAGCACCTCTTTACGGCTGGGCTGATCGCTTTTATCCAAAGGCTGCAAATCATGCCGAGTCGCGTAAGCATTAATCCCCATCCAGACCGTTAGAAAGTAAAGAAACGCCGGTAAAACAGCCGCCGCCATAATCTGCGTGTAGGGGGTTCCAGTGAGCTCCACCATGACGAAAGCCCCCGCTCCCATCAAGGGCGGCATGATTTGTCCACCCGAGGAGGCCACGGCTTCCACCGCCCCTGCCAGGGATTTCGGATAACGCAAACGCACCATGGAAGGAATGGTAATGGCCCCGGTAGACGCCACATTGGCGGAGGCCGACCCGGAAATGGACCCCATCAGCGCCGAAGAGATCACCGAGACTTTAGCCGCGCCACCGGTTAATCGGCCCGCCACAGCACTTGCCAGATTCATAAACCCTTGGCCTGCCTCGCCCGCGTTAAGCACAGCTCCAAAAATAACGAAAATCGCGACGACGCCCACACTGACACCGGTAAGCGATCCCCACAGCCCGCCTTCGGCAATGGTCAGCGAGCCCACCATGCTTGGCAGGGGAATGCCTGGGTGACCAAACGTGCCAGGAACATACTGTCCAAAAGCGCCATACAGCAAAGCGAGCAACGCAACCAACGGTAAGGGCCAGCCAATAGCACGGCGCGCCGCTTCAAGCGCCAGAGCGATCAAAAAAAGCCCAATCCCCATCTGCAGATGGCTATCAATAAAACCGTACTGGTTAGCCAGTGATGCTTCGTTAAGGGCGATATAGCCACAGGCCGCCACACCCAGTAGTGTCAGCACCCAGCCACTCGCCCGCTGCCAAGGCGTTTTAGCCATAAATATCAGCACCCAGGGCAGCAGTAATGCCATATGCAGCGGTCGACTAATTAACGCAGGCGTTAACCCGTAAAAGATAAGCCCCATGTGGAAAACCACGCTTAAGGTGCCCAGCGCTACCCAGCCACGCGCAGCGGGCGCCTCGTCGTCTAGCGTCGAAGTTGAAAAAAGTGTCATGCCCTATGCCTATCAGAAACGAGTCAACAACAAATAGCGACGCCACGAAGCGGACCTCGTGGCGTCGGCACTGCCTGAGGGAGAATTAACGCAGCGATTCGGGAACGTCGATGCCGGCTTCCTCGTAATAGCGCAGAGCACCGGGGTGCAGCATACCTGCCATATTGGCAAGCTGGTCCGGGGTAATACCGCCCCACCACGCGGTCTCTTCAGCCATGGCGTCACGGCGTTCCCAGAAGGTTTTGGTCAACGTATACGCGGTTTCGTCATCCATTTGTGATGTGGTATACGCCATGACCGGCAACGACGTGGTTTGTACGTCCTCATCAATACCTGGGTAGGTGCCGCCAGGAATTACCTGACGCGGCGCGCCGGTCATGTCGATCTGCTCGTCAGTGAGACTCACCATCGCAATCGGCATGCCCGCAGCCACTTCGATAATATTGGGCGTTGGATAAGAGCTGGCGGTTACAAAGCCGTCAATCTGTCCGTTTTTCAACGCGTCGGGGCCGCTGCCCAAGGCAGCATCGGCGACCTGTACACTCTCTTCCAACCCAAACAGCGCCAGGTAACGCGCGGCTTCACGTGCGCCGAACGTGCCCCGGCCAATCAGGATATGTTTATCTTCAAGTTCCTCAATACCCACGACACCTTTATCCTCGCTCAGGATGAAATGCATGGTAATCGCTGGAATGGGAAACAGGCCGCGGATCTCCTGAAAACGTGGGTTCTGACGTTCAGCAAAAGGCCCTTCACCCGCCATGGCCTGGTCAACCAATGCAGGCGGCGTGGTAAAAACATAGTTACCCTGGCGCGCCATGACTTCCATCACGTTTTGCACCGAGCCTTGGCTCTCTTCCAGGGTAAGAATAATAGCGTCATCCGTGCCTTGGCGAATGGCTTCTGATAACTCGACGCCCATCTGATAATAAGCCGTTCCCGCCGTTGCCGACTTATAGGTAACGCGGGTTTCCGCTTGGGCAGCCAGGCTAAGTGAAAGCGTGGTGGCTACGAGTAAGGGCGTGCATAAAGCAGAGCGTATAAAGGGGAGCATGTGTCAATTCCTGGTATCCAGCGACCTCAACGGCCTGATTTTTTTGTCGCGCTGAAAGAATAATAAACGCCAGCGGGCCAGGTCGTGAACAGTGCCCCGCCTAGCGCCGCTAACATTAGCATGTAATACGCCGAGCAGGAACGCTGTGCCTCAACGGAGTAGCCCGACCAAGACAGCCCTATCCAGCACTGAATTCGATGCATGGGCAGCACTGACGAGCAATAATGGCAAACAGAGTATGGCGGCCATCGTTCGTCTTACTGCATTGCTTATCGCTTGCAACTTTGGTTTATTACCATAAAGATTAATCACTATTAAAATGTATCGCACTTTATCAACAAACTTACCATTAGCTAAATGGGTAATTTGCTAAAAAAAGATGCCATAGCGAGTTAATAAACGATCTTTATTCGGTTTTATTCTTTATTTAGAAAACAGGCAAGTTGTTATACTTAACGCCGCTTATTAACCCTTCCTACCACCTTTAAATAAGGATAAACGCATCATGTTGACGCAGGATTGCGACCCAGGCCAGCCGAGATTTTCTCGTCGCTGGCTTTTTTTGTTAGCCCCCTTACTATTTTTCTATAGTGTGTCGACCTTTGCTGTGACGGGTGAGATTGATTTAACGACATCTTTTATCGGTTTTTTTGCTGTCGCCATTTTTGTTTTGGCATATGCCTTGGTGATGGCAGAAGAAAAGATTCATATGCGTAAATCCAAGCCAGTGCTAATAGCGGCAGGTATTATTTGGAGCCTCATCGGCTGGGTGTATGTTCAAAACGGCATGTCAGAAACCTCAGAATATGCGTTTCGCATGACCCTTTTAGAGTTCACCGAGCTGATGCTGTTCCTGCTGGTAGCCATGACGTATATCAACGCCATGGAGGAGCGTCGAGTATTTGATGCTTTGCGCTCCTGGATGCTGCGTAAAGGATTTAACTATCGCACGCTTTTCTGGCTGACCGGCGGCTTGGCATTTATTCTTTCACCGATTGCCGATAACTTAACCACCGCGCTGCTAATGTGTGCCGTCATTACCAAGGTGGCCGAAGGTGACAAGCGCTTTATTAACCTGGCGTGCATTAATATTGTGGTCGCCGCCAATGCGGGGGGCGCCTTTAGCCCATTTGGGGACATCACCACGCTGATGGTATGGCAGGCAGGTATTCTTCAGTTCCAGGAGTTTTTTACTCTTTTCCTCCCTTCGTTGGTTAACTTCCTGATTCCGGCCATGATCATGAGCCTGTTTATCAAGGACCAAAAGCCCGGTAGCGTGTATGAGGATGTGCAACTGAAACGCGGTGCACGACGGATTATCGTGCTTTTCTTACTGACCATTTTAACCGCCGTCATCTGCCACACCTTCTTACACTTGCCGCCCGTGCTTGGCATGATGACAGGGCTTGGTTATCTTCAGTTCTTTGGCTTCTACCTACGCAAGAGCCTGCCCCGTTCGCTGGAGCGTAAGCGTGAACGCTACAGTCGTCGTGGGGATAACAAGAAACTGGCGCAATTAGGTAGCGTGGTACCGTTTGACGTATTTAACCGCGTGGCACGGGCCGAGTGGGACACACTGCTGTTTTTCTACGGCGTGGTGATGTGCGTAGGTGGGCTTGGCTTTATGGGCTATCTTAGTCTGCTGTCCGATGCGCTTTATACCAACTGGGATGCCACGTGGGCGAACATTGTGTTGGGGGTGGTCTCCGCTGTGGTGGATAACATTCCCGTGATGTTTGCAGTGCTCACCATGCAGCCCGAAATGTCTGACGGGCAGTGGCTGTTGATCACCCTAACCGCCGGTGTTGGAGGCAGCCTGCTCTCTATTGGTTCAGCAGCTGGCGTTGCGGTTATGGGCCAAGCACGCGGCTCTTATACCTTTATGGGCCACTTGCGCTGGACGCCGGTTATTCTATTGGGCTACATCGCCAGTATTGCCGTTCATTTATGGCTTAATGCAGGAAGCTTTACCGCCTCTTAAGACAGATTGATACGCTGTTTTTTAACACACGCCCTCACCATAATTGATAACGCCCTTATCCAGGGCGTTATCGTTTAGCTTTTTAGTAGCTTTCAAACAAGCGATCAATGGGTGTCGGTCGGCCAAACAGGTAGCCCTGATAACGATAACAGCCATGACCTTTTAGCCAATCCAGTTGCTCTTGCTTCTCGACCCCTTCGGCTACCACCGTTAACCCAAGGCTCACTGCCAGCAAAATGGTGGTATCGACGATGGCCGCATCCGCTTTATCGGTTAAAAGCTCACGGATAAACGACTGGTCAATCTTTAGTTCATCCAAGGGCAGTCGTTTAAGATAGCTTAACGACGAGTAGCCAGTACCAAAGTCATCAATCGCAAAGCGAACACCTTGCGCGCGCAGTTTGAGCATTGTATTGCGCACACGTGTTGGATCACGCATTAACAGGCTTTCGGTGACTTCCAGCACCAGCCGCCCAGGCGGCGCTTGGGTCTGAGCAAGAAGACCTTCCAAGTTGCGTACAAATTCAGGCTGCTGAAACTGTACCGAGCTCACGTTAACGGAAATCGTCAGCGCAGCATAAGTGGCCTGGTTGGCCCACTTGGCAAGCTGCTCGCAGGCAGAATGAAGCACCCAATAACCAATGGGTATAATTAGCCCATTCTCTTCTGCTAGAGGAATAAAGGTCGATGGCGGCACCCAGCCTCGCTGGGGGTGACACCAGCGTAAAAGCGCCTCCACACCGGTGGTAATGCCTTGATGATTTACCTGAGTTTGATAGTGCAACGCCAGCTCATGACGTGCCAGCGCATGGTGTAAATCGGCTTCAAGGTTGGCCCGCTCGATCAAGCGTGTTTGCATACTGCGATTAAAAAAGCGCAGCGTATTCCCACCCGCGGCTTTAGCCTGCTGAAGTGCCAAGTCGGCCTGTTGGAGCACGCTGTTCATACTATGATCAGAGCCATCGAATAGCGTAATACCAATACTGGCGTTGACGGGCAGCGAACGCCCCGTACGCAGTTTGGAGATAGCGTCCAACAACTGCTTAGCTGTGCGTTCAGCGCTTAGCGCAGCATCCGCCTGATGCTCGCCCAGCTTTGCCAGTAGCGCAACAAACTCATCCCCACTAAAGCGGGCCAACACAGCCCCTTCTGGTAACAGCGACCGCACCTGCTTGGCCACATCAATCAACAACTGGTCGCCACTTTCATGGCCCTGAATATCGTTAACGAGATGAAAGTTATCCAGATCAATGGTCAGCAGTGCGCTATAGAGATGGGACGTATTCTTCTGCTCAATTTTCCCGCTTAACGACTCCATCAATAAGCGTCGATTAGGCAGGCCTGTCAGCGCATCGTAAAACGCCAGATGATTGGTACGCGATTGCAGCTCAAGGTAATCGGTTAGTTCAGTGGAAATACCGCACAGACTCGCGGGCTCGCCTGGGGAGAGGGACAACGGCATTTTAATAGTAACAAACGTGCGAACCTTATCGTTGTGCCGTAGTACGTTACTCTCTTCGAGCGTTATTTTTTTGCCTGATTCCATCACACTGCGGTCAATCTGGGCTATTTCATTCGCGGTTGTACGATCAAAAAATGCCTCGTCGCTCTTACCCAGAATTTGCTCTTTCGGCAGCCCAAAGAGCTCAACCACCCGCTGGTTGACAAACTGGTAATGTAACGAGGGTGTTTTGATATAGATGTAAGCGTCCACGTTATTAAGAATAGTGGCCAGCATGGCCTCATTAGCATCGAGCTGTGCCCTATTTAGCGTGACACGCCGTTTAAGCCACCATGCACTGCCTAGTGCCACAGCCAGTAGCGCCGTTAACAGACCAAGCCCGCCCCATAACCAGGCAGAGATCGTATCGGGTGGCGTTTCGGCACGCCAGGAACGCAGTATCCTAAAATACGCTGAACGTGGATTTTGCTTCCAACCAAGCAGCACATCGTCGATACGGTTCAGTATGGTTGCCGACAAAGTAGGCGACCCGGCATAGAACAGCCGGATAGGTTGAAAGATGATGGGCGTTTCATATAGCCCATAGTCCTGCGCGCGCCAGTCTCCGAAGATGTGGTCGGTAACCGCCAGGTCCGCATCCCCCATGGCCACGGCTTGAAAAGCATCCGCATAGCTATCAACGGGCAACCAGGTGACCGCAACACCGAAGCGTTCTGTCACGGCGCTCAGGTAGTTCTGTTGAATAGAGCCATCTACAATGGCGACGCGTTTTTGTTCAAGGTCAAGAATCGCCTCGACCCGCTCGTTTTCGCGCTGATAAATCTGCGACCAGCTTTGGATAATCGGTTCACGATGAAACGCGATACGTTCACCACGCTCTTCACCCCAGGCAGTCCCGGGCAATATATCGATATCACCCTGTTCAAGCAGGGTAAGACAGTGGTGGAATTCGCAGGCAATACTCTCAAGCTGCCAATCCTCTTCTTGTGCAATTGCTGCAAGCAGCTCACCCAAAATGCCGCGCAAACGCCCCTGGTCATCCACGAATATTTTTGGCGGATTGTTATAAACGCCCACCAACAAGGTGTCGCTGGCCATGCTTGAAAAAGCCAAACTCCAGAGGCCCAGCAACGTAGCGGCCTTAATAGCGCCTCTGCGTGTACGAGCAAGCAGTCGTCCTGACATCAACCACAGCGGGTGAGTAACGTATCCAGCCTTATCCTGCATCGTCCTGTTACTCGCCTGGCATAGTGAGCGGGCCTGCTCGCTCGACCACACGCTGCCAGGCAGGGTCAGCATCAATACGCGCTACAAACCGCATAATGGCGGGATACGTTGTCAGCGTTTGGGTGGCAGCTATGGCCTGAAGAGGAAAGCTCATTTGAATATCGGCCCCGCTTGGCCACTCACCTGCAAAGTTCTCTTTACGCGCTAAATGATCTTCGATAAAGCCCAGGTGCTGCTTAAGCGGAGGCGCTAAAAATTGCTGACTAACCTTATCGCCAATGCCTTTAGCGAGCGGTTTAATTAACCAGGGAGACTGTGCGGGTATCTTTTTAAACACCAGTTGCATCACCAGCAGCGGCATTAAAGAGCCTTCGGCATAATGTAGCCAATAGCGGTAATCAACCCAGTCGGCGATATTATCGGCAGAAGGTTGCAAGCGCTCTTTGCCGTAGGTGTGTATTAAGTAATCAATGATTGCCCCTGACTCTGCAATCACTAACTCGCCATCCATAATGACTGGGGACTTACCTAAAGGATGAATGTTTTTTAGTGTTTCAGGCGCCTGCTGAGTTTTACGATCACGCTGATATACATGGATGTCATAGTCCAACGCAAGCACTTCGAGAAGCCATAAAATTCTATGTGAGCGTGACTTTTCCAAATGATGGACGTGAATCATAAAGTACTCCATGAAGGCAATGTAATACGCAGGCGCTAGGCCTGCAGCAGTTGTCCTTTTACTGCAAGCTTAGTTAGCGTAGCAGCGTTGCCCCTCATGGAGTACATATATCCAGGTAAAAAAAGCCTTATGTTCGATTAATGCGCCGCACATGTATCCACCTATCCATTGGTGACCACTTCCCTTGCAGCCAAGGCGACAGTAACCGTGTGGAGAGTGGAATAAACACAAACACCATCACTGGCGTTAATATCAGAGTGCTCACTAACACGCGCGGGATCAGTGCCCAATCGGCCAACATACCGCCAAATACCCACTGAAAGAGTAACGAGATAGGAAAAAAGGCCAACCAAACGGCAACGGCCTGCTTCCAGCGAGGCGGCACACTGCCTGAGCCGGTTTGAAACCAGGCATCCAACCCCGTGGCACGGTGCTCATGAGGCGCATCATAAAGCCCCTTGCCGCGCACAAGCCAAGCAAGCCGTGAAGCCGAGTGCTCCCATGCATGGAGCGTTTCACTGCTGCTAAAGCGGAAAATAATCTGGTATTCGTCGTGATGCTCGGGTGGCGCAAGCACACCTGAGCCCAGATAACCTGGAAAATCAGCCGCCAGCTCGCGTCCTTCGTTCAACCACCGATTAAAATCATGATAACGGCCGCTGGCAATGCGCCGAGCTACCATCAATGTGACAGGTGAGGCAGACATGGTATATCTCCTGATACAACCACAACCAATGCTGGATAAGCAGGTTGTAAACGATCCGGCGGATAAGCCCGATCGCGTTAACGGCATAAACGGGGAAAACCGCTTATGAGATGGCATAATTATATAGGCAATAGTAATGCCATGTACGGGTTATTTAGCAGGTGGCGTTTCGTCGCTTTAAGTATGCACGCGTGTTAAAGATGAGATAGCGGCTGGATATTCGTAAAGCGCCCTTGCGCTGAGAACTCCAGCCGGAAAATGCCATGAACACCGTTTTTCCCTACCACACGTCGAATAGCGTCGGAGGGAAACACCACCCAACGCCCATCCACGCTGCGGGTACGCACGTTGGCAACGCGCCCTTCATAATGGGCCAGACATTCATCGGGACTAAGATGGAGAATCACATCAATGGACGGCATAGCGGTATCAGTTAAAAACGGTTATCCAGCAAGTGACATGCCCTTGCACGCCTCTATTGGTTTACGAATGCGCTATAGTAACGCAACCGTACAATAACGTAATGACTCAAGCGGCGGTAACTGCTTATGGATGCGACCATCAGTGCTTTTTCCCCGGTTGGGGCAGCATATTCCACGGCCTCTCATCGTGGGTCGTCGACTGACGACACCGAGGACACGCTAAAAGCGCCTTCCACCTCCGAAGACGAAACGGCCAAAACAGATAATGAGGCGGCTGCCCCTACGCGCCCCGATGGAACGCCTCTAGCGCCGGAAGAAATCAAGCTGATTGAGCAGTTAAAGCAGACCGACCGGAATGTTCGTCAGCATGAGATGGCTCACCAGATTACCGGCGGGGCCTATACCGGTGGCGCCACTTACGAATATGAAATAGGCCCGGATGGAAAGAAGTACGCCGTTGCGGGTGAAGTGCCTATCGATTACGGCCCTATCCCGGGGGACCCACAGGCCACTATCGAGAAAATGCAGACGGTGATTGCTGCCGCGCTGGCGCCAGCCGACCCGTCGCCAAAAGACGTGCAGGTAGCCGCCCAAGCTCGCCAATACTTGCTGGAAGCCCGCCTTAAGGCTTCCCAGCAAGAGAGCGCCACAAGATCTGCGCAGAGTGAACCTGAGCAGAACGAGCCTGAAGCGGCTAACTCAGAACAAGCCGCTTAACCGCTGCCCCGCAGCCGCAGCGCTTATGGAAGTTGTGTAAGTGACTGCCAATCGGCTCGTAACGGCCATCGCGAAAGCCAAGCGGGCAATGCGTCGGCAGGCATGGGCTTGGCGATACCAAACCCCTGGGCCAGAAAGCAGCCTAATTTCATGAGCGCCTTGGCGTGCGCCAGCGTTTCCACGCCCTCTGCCAGCATGGGTCGGTTAAAACGATTAGCCATATAGATCACGCTTTCCACAATGGCCATATCGTTGGGGTCGCTAAGCATATCGCGCACAAAGCTTTGGTCGATTTTAATCAGATCTACTGGCAACTGTCGCAAATGGGTAAGCGATGAGTAACCCGTGCCGAAATCGTCAATCGCGATCCCCACCCCAAGCGCTTGGCAGCGCTCAATATTTTGAAGCGCCGCCTGTATATCATGCATGGCTGCACTTTCCAGCACCTCAAGCTTCAGCATACGTGGTGATACCTGAGGATAGCACGCTAATAGCTCAGCCAGGCGCTGGCTAAAAGTGCTGATCAACAAATGCGTAGGGCTGATATTGACGCTAATCGGTATTGTAATGCCCAAGCGCTGCCACTGGGCAAGTTGTTCAAGCGCCTGTGTCAGCACCCACTCCCCCAGATCTATTTCCAGCGACGTTGTGTCTATGTGGGGAAGGAATTGGCCGGGTAGCAGCAACCCCTTGTCAGGATGCTGCCAGCGGACAAGCGCCTCCACCCCCACTACTTGCCCCAAGCGCATATCGACCTGCGGCTGAAAATAGAGCTGTAATTCATCGTGGTGGAGAGCATCGATAAAACGCTGTCGCTGTTCGTGGCGTACCTGAAGCTGCTTATCAAGGTCCGGATCGAAGAAGTGAAACGTATCACGCCCACGCTGTTTAGCACGGTACATGGCCTGATTGGCGTGACGCAGCAGCATGTCGCCCTGCACATGATCATTGGGATAAAGCGTAATACCCAAGCTTACGGTTAGATAAATACTCTGGCCTTCAATCACCATTGGCTTGCGAATCGCCATCAGCAGTTTTTCAAAAAAAGCGTCGTCTACACCATGATGCAGCAGCAGCACAAACTCATCGCCACCGACACGCGCCAACACATCGTCACCAAACAGCAGATGACCCACGCGCTGCGCAAATGAGGAGAGTAAGGTATCCCCCATCTCGGCACCCAAACGCTCGTTTATCGTTTGAAAGAGGTCGATATCCAGCGAGCAAATGGCAAGAGGCAGCCCTTTCTGGTCCGCGTGCTGAATCGACTCCTGAATCAATTGCGTTAACAGCTGTAAATTGGGCAGACCTGTCAGCGCATCAAAATAGACTTCACGATTTAAATGCCGCGCATGGGCTGGAATCGCCGATAAATCGGCCAGTACAATAATGTGGTGGTCGATACCTCCCTGCTTATCACGCACCCGGTTGACCGACATCATGCCAGGATAATACTGCCCGTCATGACTCCGGTAACTCACCTGATGCTTGCTACGATCACGCAGCCTGAGCTCTTCGCTCATCAAGTGAGCCGTACGGCCATCTTCTAGCGGAAGAATGCTAAACGCTTCCGGTGTTTTACCTTTGACTTCATCAAGCGTAAGCCCGGATAGCTCACAAAAAGCCGGGTTGACGTCCAGGACTCGATTGTCTTGATCGGTAATGATGATCGCTTCGTTAGCGAATAAAAAGGCGGTTTCGTCAGGTGAGCGTTTAGCGTCCGCGCTCTTAACCGGTATAACGCCCACTTGGCGCGGAAACGGGGCATTTGACGGTATGTGGGTAGGCGGATACATAGCTAGGCTCCTGTCCATTCGCGCCTAAAAGGCGTGCTACCTGGCAGCCTCTACTGCCATTTACGCGCCTTTTAATAAAAGGTGACGAGACATACTATCACCGTCGATCAGTCTCGTGCCCTTGATCTTATGAGGTATTTTCATACATCAGGACTACTTTTTTCGGCCCGGAGAGAACTCATTAAAAAGCGACCTTACGTCCCATAAGGTGGGATGTAATACGTAAGTAGGTGCGTTAAAGGTGCAGGCAAGGTATCAAGGTGCAAGTGCAGCGGCGCCTAAAAAGCGCTGCTGCCAGTAGTCGATATCCAAGGGAACGCTGACCACGGCGCGACCACTTCCCGGTGCATGGATCATCTGCTGGTTGCCGCGATAGATGCCTACATGCGTGGCCTTGCTACGCTCTCCAAAGAAGAGCAGATCGCCAGGTTTGGGGGTATTGGCTGAAGGTAGCGCACGGAACTGTGCGTCTGCGGTGCGCGGTACGCGCATACCGGCCGCGCGATACGCCATTTCAACAAGCCCCGAGCAGTCGAGGCCGTCGGGCGTATTGCCGCCAAAGCGGTAAGGCGTACCAATGGCCTGCTGAGCATGGGCCAGGATCAGCACGCGCTCCATGGAGAGCCCTTCGCGGGATTCGGCGGGCGATGAAGGGGGTGCGATAGCGACATCACGGCTGGCACAGCCCGAAAGCCACATTAACATCATCAAAGCGAACGTAAACCTTCCCAACGTGATGGGCATTAGCAGCTCTCCTTGTGGCAATGCCCTTATCATGGCGCAAACTGAAGGGCAGCGCCAAGCTCAACTAACGGCCAATCCACTCAATAAAGCTGGTTTCGCCTAACGCATGGCGTTCGTGGCGTACACGACTCATCGCAGCGTAAGGCAAATCCATCGCCAATACACGCCCTAACGGTTGCCCCAGCACCTGGCGCAGCAGGCCATTGCAAACAAACAGATGCGCCACTACCAACACATGCTTACCAGGCGGGTTTGCCAGCACGTTTTGCCATACTTCAGCAAGCCGTGAATCAAAAACATCCATCGCCTCGCCCTGCGGTGGTGATACGGCCTCAGGGCTGTTCCAGAAAGCGCTCATCGGCGCGGAGCCCTCCTCGCTAAACACCTCAGCGTGGGTTTTGCCCTCCCAGCGTCCCAAGTGCAATTCGGCGAGATCGTCTTCAATCTGTACTGGCAACTCAAACTCTTCACCTAACCACAACGCAAACTCACGACAGCGCATAAGCGGCGAGGTAAGCACCGCATCATAAGGCGGCCTGCCGTCAACGGTATGGCGCATGATGGCATCCGTTACCTGCTGCCAGCCGGTTTCACTCAGCGGATGGTCAGTGGAACCGCGCAGCATACGCCCGCCAACGGGTTCGCCATGGCGCAGCAAATCAATGGTGGTGACATCAGCATCAGGAAAGCGCATTCAGAACTCCTCGCTTGGCGACTTATCAATTCGTGGGTTAAATAATCGCGTGGCGAACACGGGCGGATATCCATTCCGAGACCAATACCGTGGCGAAGATCATGACAAAAATAACGCTGACCTGATTCCAGGCGAGCATATTGATAGAGGCATTCAACTGAAGACCGATCCCCCCAGCGCCCACCAGGCCAAGCACGGTGGATTCACGAATATTGATATCCCACCGGTAAACACTGATACCCGCAAACGCTGGCATGACCTGAGGCAGAACGCCGTAGTTCATGACCTGTAAACGGCTAGCACCGGTTGCGCTAATGGCCTCGACAGGCGTCGGGTGAATTTCCTCAATGGCCTCATAAAGAAGCTTGCCCACAAACCCAATCGAGCGCAGCGCAATGGCGATAATGCCTGCCAGGACGCCTGGACCCAAGATCGTTACCAACAGCATGGCCCAAATCAGCGAATTGATAGAGCGTGACGACACGATAACCATCAACGCCAGGCTTCGCACTAGCGGATGCGGCGTGGTGTTACGCGCGGCGAGAAACGCCACAGGAAACGCCATAACAATCCCCAAGGCGGTGCCCAGCGTGGCAATGTTCAGCGTATCCCACATGGGTTTCCACAGCACATTGGCGTATTCCCATTTAGGGGGCATCATCCGGCTTAAAAGATCACTGCCCTGGCGTCCAGCATCCTCAACAAACACCCACATGGTGTTGTCGGAAATCACCTTCCAGCAGAACAAGAACAGGCTAATCCCTACTAGCCACGCACTAAATTGCAGCCACTGGGCACGCGTGGTACGTAGCCGCCATACCGGGACCCCTTGCCGGGAGGTTGAAACAGGCATATAGATTCTCCGGAGATTACTGCGTCCAACGGCGGACGTGGCTTGAGCTGTATTCGCACAGCAGCACAATCGCGATGATGATCAACAAAATGGCGGCTGACGTGTCGTACTCATAGCGGCTAAGCGAGGTATTCAGCGTGGCGCCTATTCCGCCTGCACCAACAATGCCGATCACTGACGATTCGCGAAAATTGATATCCAAACGGTACATGGAAAGGCCAATTAAGCGCGGCATGACCTGGGGCTGAATAGCGTGATTCATGGTTTGCCACCAGCTGGCGCCGGTCGCTCTCACCGCTTCTACCTGGCGCCAGTCCAGGTCTTCAACATCTTCGGCCAACAGCTTGGCCATAAAGCCGATAGTCGCAAACGCCAGCGTAATCATCCCCGCCAGCGGGCCAAAGCCAAACATCACCACAAACAGGATCGCAATAATGATCTCTTGAAAGGTACGTGAGACAGCAATGATGCTACGACACACGAAATAAATCGGCAGCGGCGCAATGTTGCGTGCAGCGCCTAGTCCCACGGGAATCGCGAGCGCTACCCCAATGACCGTGGAGGTAAGCGTCATGGTCAAACTCTCGACCAGCCCATTGATAATATCGTTACCACGGCTGAAAAAATCAGGCTGCGCAAACGCGCTAATGAAACGCAGGCCTCGGCTGGTGCCTTCCGCCACACGTGCCCAATTCACCTCAACAGAGGCCAGCGCCAACACCAGGTAAGCCACCACACCCAAGGCAATAGCCCAATGCAACCACTGGCTATGCACAAGAGGTAACCGACGCCAATGCCCTTGGCGGGCCGCGTGTTGGCGGGCTTCAAAATACGCAGAGCGCTGCTCACTCATGGTGCTACCCCAGCCATCTCAACTGCGATAGAGCGGCGCTCACAGGAAACGGCCTCACTGTCAGGCTCATCGGCAGGTTCAGGAGAGGTATCCCAATCCTCTTCGCCATAAATGGTGGTGAGAATCTCGCTGGTTAGCTCGTCAGGGCGGCCATCAAACACGATCTGGCCAGCCCGCAGACCCACAATACGGTCCGCAAACTGCTGGGCGAGCGCCACGTCATGAATATTGATAATCGTCGCCAACTCGCGCTCAGCACACAGTTCACGAATCAGGCGCATAATCTGGCGTGAGGTTTTGGGGTCCAGGCTGGCGGTTGGCTCATCTACCAGTAACAGCTTGGGGCTTTGTAACAGTGCCCGAGCAATCCCCACTCGCTGGCGTTGGCCACCGGACAACGCATCGGCGCGCTTATCAATAGCGTGAGGCAGACCTACCCGCTCAAGCAGACGAAACGCTTCAGCAACGGCATCCTGCGGGTAGCGACGCAAAAAGCTACGCCAGAAGCCCACGTAGCCAAGCCGTCCGGAAAGCACGTTTTCCATCACGGTCAGGCGGTCAACCAGCGCATACTCCTGAAAAATCATGCCCATTGAGCGGCGTGCCTTACGCAGGCCACTGCCCGAAAGCCTGGTAAGCTCTGTTCCTTCCAGGCAAATGCTGCCCGCCGTCGGCTCTACCAAGCGATTTACACAGCGAATCAGGGTACTTTTACCCGCACCAGAGGGGCCGATAAGCGCCATCACCTGGCCTTTAGGCAGGGTAAGTTCGATATCGGTAAGCGCACGGTCCCCGGTTGGATAGCGTTTGGTAACGCCGCTGAGTGTTAACATCGCTCTACCTCATCTACATAATGTAACGGCCAGAAGGGATTAACCTTCTGGCCGAGTAACTGCAAAATTAAGGGCTTACTTAGTCACATTCGTACGTCACACCGTTAGCATCGGCGATCGTGCGAATAACAGACCAGTGCTCTTCATAGGTAATCGGCATAAATTGCGCTTCACCCGAGTTGGCAAACTCAGCCTGTAGCGCAGAACCCTCCCAGTCGTAGCTGAAGAACGCGTCTTGGATCTGTTCAGCCAGTTCAGGCTTCAAGTTATGCGCCAAACCGTACGCTGTGGTGGGGAAGGTTTCTGAGGTGTAGATAATGTCGTAATCGCCTTCATTCACTACGCCCCGGGCAATCATGCGCGTGCCAACGGAGTTAGCAATGGCCGCTGCGTCGTAGTCTTGATTCACAACGCCCAGAATGGAGTTATCGTGGGAACCCGAGAACGCTGTCTCGAAGGCTTCCCCTGCTTCCATGCCATATTCAGAACGCAGCAGCGCAGAAGGTGCCCGGAAGCCTGAGTTAGAGGTCTCAGAAGTAAACGCCAATTGGCGGCCTTCGAGGTCTTCAACCGACTCAATACCGCTACCTGGATAGGTGATGATTTCCATTTCATAGCCATAGCTGCCGTCGTCTGCTGCCATAATGGCAAACGGACGGAAGCCACCGCAGTTCACGGCAACCGGAACACCACCGGTGTTAAAGCCCGCTACATGCAGGCGGCCAGCGCGCAGCGCTTCTTGCTGTGCCGCGTTGGACTGCACCGGGAAGAACTGAACGTCTTTGCCCGTGGCTTCACTCAGATGGTCCAAAAAACCGGCCCAAACATCCGCGTAAACAGCCGGGTCTTCAACCGGTGTATAAGCAAATACCAACGTATCGGGGTCGACCCACTGCGACTCGTCCGTGGGTGCATCCGCCACCATGTCGCCGTCGTTATCAACATAGCGCGCAGAGAGGTCTGCCGATGCATTAACGGCAACCAGAGCAAAGGCACTGACAACAGCAGCGCTGATCAAAGTACGGGGAAGAGTCACAGCATGCATACGTCACCTGGAAGGTTGTTCAAAGATAGCGCCATCCTGCCGACGCTAGATGACAACACCGCGACACTTAAGTGACCACTTGATGACGGTTTCAAAACACTTAATGCAGCTCTACCTTTTGAGTGCAACAGCCCCGGCGTTCAACAAACAGGCTATTGCCCGGTATTTTTTTGGCCTGATGCTTTAAATCAGAGAGCTGCGAGGCGATATCCAGCGCTTTACAGGAATCTGTATCGACAACCGGCTTGACGGCGATGGAGACACTGACAAAGGGAAAAAAGCTGGCATCGCCCTGGCGGTTCTCAATTGAGATCCCGCCCTTAACACGGTCGCTCTCTTCATAGAAGCCGGGAGCCATCACCTCGAAGGAGTCCAGTATCTGCTGACACACGTGCTCCCAATGGCTTAACGGCAGCAGCATCATGAAATCATCTCCGCCGATATGGCCTATAAAGCCTCCGGCACTTTCTACCTGCGCCTGGAGCAAGCGCGACAGCGAAATAATGATATGGTCGCCACGCGCGTAACCATAGGCATCGTTAAATGCCTTGAAATTATCCAGGTCGACATAGGCAGCCGCAAAGCCCTTCTCGGTGGCGAGATAGTTGGTCAGTGTTTCATTGATCAGGATATTCCCCGGCAGGCCAGTTAACGGATTGGCATGACGCGCCTGCCGAACCTGTATAGCGGTAATCTCACGCAGCAAATCGACAATACTGCCCAAGCCCAAATAACGCCCATCGCTATCCACAATCACGAAATCTTCCTGCTCAATGCCATGGCTATCGGTCAACTGCTGACTAAGCACTTCAAGCGGTGTATCCGCGCTAGCAACCAGCGGCCGAGCATCCGCCACATCCAGCACTCGACGTTTGGAATACAGTGAGTGGCTATAAGGGTTGGTAAACAGAGTAAGAAAGGCATTACGGCGCACCACCGCCAAGGGCTTATCGTTATCGACCACGGCTACACAGCGTAAGCCCGGGTTTGCCCTGAAGCGATCGGACAGCATGGGCACCGAACAGCCGGGCGAAACGGCCTCAACGTGACGAAATATAGAGCGCGCAGTACGTCCCGCAGGGCTGGCTAACTGGGTGGTCGCAGGCAACCGCGTTTGCATCTCTAGCGGTGGTTGTGGGCTTGGCCGGGCAAAGTAGAAACCTTGCAGAAGCGCTAAGCCGCGATCCAGTTCCCACAAGCAGAGATGCTCAGCCGCGGTTTCCACACCCTCGACAATCAGTTGGCAGTCGAGGCTACGCGCCACGTCCAGAATCGAGCGGAGAAATTCACGCTTGGCAGGCTCCTGGTCAATGCCCGAAATAAAGTGCCGGTCGAGCTTAACGAAATCAGGGCGTAGCTCCGACCAGTGGCGCAAGCTTGAATGCCCGGCCCCCAAGTCATCAAGCGCCACCTGAAACCCCATGTCGCGGTAGTGGTCAACTGCTTGGCGCATTAACTCATAATTGTGAATCGGCACATGTTCGGTAAGCTCAATCACCACCCGCTCGGGTGGTAGCCCGCTCTCGCGGATAAAGCCAAGCGTTAACCCTTCCTTAAAATCACGCTTAACAATGGTCAGCGGCATCACGTTAAGAAAGAGTAGCCCGGGAAGCTCAAGCTCAGCAAAACGATGAATCGCCAACCGCCTGCACAGCAAGTCCAGCTCTACCAATAGCCCAGCCTGCATGGCCACATCAAACAAGCGCAGCGGTGAGTGCAGCGGCGATGTTTTAGGCCCACGTATCAGTGCTTCATAGCCGTAAATAGACTGCTGGCTGGCATCCACGATGGGTTGAAACAACACATGCAGATCTTCTGATTCAATAATACGGTTAAGCCATTGAGCTTCCTGGGAGGTCATATGCCTGCTGCCTTATCAAACGTCGTGATAGCTATTGAAAAAGACCCTTACAGGTTCGTGAAAGCGCCTTATTAAACGGCTGAATGCCTCTTGTATTAGAGACTGTGTTAGAGACGATGTTAGAGGCGGTTTGCAAAGGCTTTTTACGAGGACTGTCTAGTTAGCAAGCGTGCTACTTTTTTATGACACTGACGTGACAGTTAGCGCGCTAAAATAGCTTACGTGTGAAGGGTGGTGGGCGGACAAGCGTCAGGGAATAGCCTCTAAAGGGGACGTGCTTGAGGTCATGGCGCCAAGCGTGAACGCAAGCGTCGATGCTGCAATCAAGCTTGCCGCATGTGCCTCGGAGCGTGCCAGCCTTGCATCCAGAAGGCCGGACTCCGCCGCAGTAGCCTCAGTGATAGTGCCTACCCCGTTGCGATAAGCATCAAAGGCCGCGTCGTAAGTCACCGCTGCCGCTTCGGTCAACGCATCAGCGGCGTCAAAAGCTGCCAGTGAGGAGCGCAGTGCATCAGCAGCAACGACCATCTCGCGCATCGCCGTGTTGCGAATTTTCTCGAATGCCGCTTCGGCTGAAGCCGTGACAGAGACTGCCTGCTGGCGTTTGGCGGCAAGAAGGCCGCCATCATAGATAGGCATTGTCACCCCCAGGAACACCCCGGTGCCTGTGGTCTGGTTGCCAATACTGGGCAAATGACCAATGCTCAGATTTTTCTTGTTGGTTCCCGTGGCGGCGGCAACAAATACCCGGGGCATGAAGTCGGCATCGGCGGCACGCTCTGTCGCTTTGGCAGCTTGCAGCTCAGCATAGCTGGCCAGCACATCCGGCCGCTTGCTGAGTGCCGCCTCAATCGCAGAATCCACCGATGCCAACTCGTCAATACCCGGTAGCGGGCGATTCGATGCGCTGGCCACCTCGACCTGTGTCGTCGGCGAAGCACCGAGAGCACTCAACAACTCCTGATACTGATCGCGCAGCATACTCTGTGCCTGCACCATCCGCAGGTTGGATTGGGCGACAAGCTGGCGGGCTTGAGCAACAGCGATGCTGGTGCCGGTGCCATTGGCGTAGCGGGACTCAGCAGCATCCTGCAGCAGGCGGTTGTTGACCAGCACCTCCTCAGCAATCGCCAGCCTGTCCTTGGCAGCACCGTACTGGTAATAGCTACGCGTCACGTTGTAGATCACCGCCTGGTGGGCACCATTGAAGTTGACGTTGGCCGCATAGGCATTGTGCCGGGCGGCATCGCTGAGCGCTTCGCGCCGGCCAAAATCAAACACTAGCCACTGCAAAGCAAGGTTTGGCGCCACACCGCTGACGGTGGTATCGACATGGTGAGTGTCACCATCCAGCAACCCGCGATAAGGAATGCTGGTTTGCTGTCTGCCAGCAAACACATTGGCGGTCAGGATCGGCAGAAACGTGGCTTCCACCATTCCAGAGGCCAGCGCCAGCTGGCGCGCCTGCTCCCAGGCAATTCGGGTTGACGGGTTATGGCGTTGCGCAAAGTCTATCAGTTCGGGTAACTGATACACCTTGTCCGACTGTAGATCCTGTGACACCGGGTCTGGCAGCAAGCCGATATCAGCTGAACCTGACACGGAAAAATCGCCAGGTAGCACGGACTGACCTTGAGGCACCCAGGGTGTGCTGGGGGAGGCGGAAGTATTCTTCAGCGCATCCGTTGCACAGCCCTGCAGGCCCCCTATAGTGCCAAGAACAACGCCCAGAGCAATACAGGTTCTGAGCTTGGCTAATCTGAACACGCTAGCTTTTCTCAACATGCACAATCCGCTCTATCCGAGTGAGTTGCCGTTCTATATCACTATACGCGCCGTCGTCGAGGGGAGAGCCCTCGTAAGTCGAAGACGCCCTGTTACGTCGGTTTTCAAGCTCAGTGACCAGCTGTGACTTGAGTCGCTGCAGGCGCTCTTTGATAGTGCCGTCATCCTGTTCTGCCATGTAAAGCTGGCCGGTGAGGTCATTGAGTTCTTCAACAATTCTCTCCACGCGCTTCAGCTCATCAGCACTGGCACGCAGACGCGACGGCTCGAAAGGCACCATATCGAGCAGCTCTTCGGCCTGGCCCAGTGCAAAATATGCAGTAGATGCCGCCTGGGTGCGCAACTGTTGATCCTGCCTGGAAAGCGTACTGAGATCGCTCAAGGCATCCAACGCATCGTTGAGCTGCCGTGCCACTTGATTGATGACACTGCGTGGCCAGAACTGGGTGAAGATCACATAGATGACAAAAATACCCAGCAAAATTCCGTAGATACGGTTGCTGGCCTGGGAGATATCAAAGCTGGGGCCGAACCCGTTGAGGGTGGTCAGCAAGAAAGCCAAGGCGATCTGCACGCCGGCATAATAGATCCGCTCAGTACCTGATGACACCCAAGCACCGATCAGCACGCCAAAGAACACCAGCCCCATCAGGCCACCGACGGAGCTTAGGTGCGGCATGATAAAGGCTAACGAAAAGATCCCCATCGCTGCGCCAATCAGACAACCGACGATCCGCAACGTCAGTTTGCGCAGTGTTTCCCCCGTAGTGCCGAGCGCGGCCACATAACAGGTGATCATCGCCGTATGAATGCCATCCCACTGCATGCCGGTATAAATCAAATAGCAGAGCACTGCCGCGGCGGATGTCTTTAGCGCATAGCGCTGATGTATCGGGTTAGAAAACGCATCGGCAGCCAGCAAAGGTATTTTTCTCGGACGCGGTGGCTGTGCAGCGCCTCCATCCGGCTGTGACAAACCCTGTAAGGCGATATAAAGCGGCTGTAAGCCGGTTTCTGTCGCCTCCGGCGCCACCTGTAGCACTGGGCACGTATCATTGGCGATAGCATCCGCCGCTTGGCGTAACTCAACCGCCAGGTCACTCCTTGCTGCACGACTCAGGCTTTCAGGCAGGGCCTCCGCGATAATCAGGATGCGATAACTTGTCTCAGTGGCTCCGCTGAGCCAGCGAGAGCATGCCGTCGATATCAGGTGCAGTAACTTGACGAGCTGCATTTGCTGCAACGAGTCATCATTACCTTCACTCACCAGGGTGTTAAAAGCTGTGGATGCTTGCTGTATCTCGATGCGGTCTGCCGCACAGCGCAGTCTTTCGACAATCCGGTTACGCACTAGTGTTTGCGAAGGGGTGCCGAACAGCAGGTTAAAAAGGATCATCAAAAACATCGGCATGCAGGCCATTTTCCATGCCATCAGCAAGCCTTTGTCAGCGACCTCACCAACCGGCACCATGGTCACCAGCGTCATGATAAAGGCGATCACCAAGCCAACAATGGCCGCCTGCTCGCCCAGCGGGGTCGCTGAACTGAGAAACAGGAAGATATACGAGGCGAAAAACATAACTGCCAGCCGCATGGCAGGGCTGTCGATGCTAACGTTGATGATCGGAATCATCAGCACCACCACGGTAGACGCCATCAAAATGACGCCCAAAGCCATAATGCAGTTCTTGACGGCATCCTGCTTGGACAGAAAAATGATCAGATAGCAGCTAATCGCGGCCTCAGGTATTTTCAGCAGCATGGCCGTTGCAGACACCAGAGCACACAGTAGCGCCACGCGCCAGGTCAGGCCCATCCTTCCGGGAAAGGGCTGGATATCCGCCCACGCCTGGCGGGCGATTTTCCCCCACGGAGATTCAGCAGCCATCGTGGTGGTGAACCGTTGCCACCGCCGATGCGCCGACACGCATCAATTCTGCTGGCGGGTCATCCAGCCGAATGCGGACGGGAAAGCGCTGCTGAACTCTCACCCAATCAAGAGATTTCGGCACAATCGGCAGCGATAACGGCAGGTCGATCAGGTCTTTCGAGGCCACGCCCCAGCCTATTCCCACCACCGTGCCTTTAATGGCACGGTCGCGGTTAGCCAGCGCGTATACCGTGGCGCAGTCACCGACAGCGATATTACCCAGCATGGTTTCGGTGAAGTTGGCCGAAGCATACCAGGTGTCCGTCTTGACCAGATTGAACTGGGACTGGGCAGGCAGCGCGTAGTCACCCACAGAAACGGTCACTCCGACAACCCGACCGTCGGCAGGCGCATAGACCCGAGTGCCGTCCAGCTCATGCTGGGCAATGTCCTGAGCGGCCCGGCGCGCTTCAATCAACGCCAGGGTTGCTTCATCATTACCCACCAGCGCCTCAGCAGCCTGACGCTGCTGAATCGCTTCCTGCAAGCTGATTTCGGCATTGCGTTTAACAGTACGCGCGTCGTGGATCTGCTGCTGAGAAACATACCCCTTGGACTCCATCGGCAGCAGACGGTCAAGGGTCTGGTTCGCCAGCGCCAGGTTTGTTGTGGCTCGATTAATTTGGGCCTCGGCAATTTCTGCATTGGCCTGCTCCGCGCGGATAGTTCGAGACTGATCACCACTGGCCGCCGTTGCCATGGCCAGGTCGGCCTGTGTCTGTTTCAGGGCCAGCCGATAGGCTGTGTCATCAATTTCCAGCAAAAGATCGCCCTTGCGGACAAAGTCGTTTTCCTCAACATGCAAGGCCACGATGCGGCCTGCGACCGACGGAGCAATGTGGACAATATCGGCCCTCAGAGTGGCATCATCTGACAGCGGATTGGCGCGCGCATTCTCGTAGCTGTGGTAAGCCAGAACAGCAGCGCCCGCAATGATGGCAATGGCGATCACGGCTCCGACAATGGATGCTACCCGCTTGGAAGCATGACCTTTCATGATTCAGCGTCCAAAAAAAAGATGAGAAGATAACAGCGTCATGGCCAGCGTCAGCGACAGATATACCAGGACACGCCACGGAATGATGTCATCAAGCTTCGTCACCACGAAAATGACACGGATAAAAATCGTTGCCACCACACCGATAAACAGCGAGATTAGCCAGTAAGGAAAGAAGCTACCAAACATGCCGACAGCCGGAGCGGCTGCCAAGGCCGGAGTGGCTGCCATCAACAAAAGGATCGCCAGAAAGGTTCTTTTCAGCAGCCGTTCTTTCCTGGCAGCGCCTGCTCTCAGCACCAGAGCCTCCTATTCATTGCAGTCTGCCCCTATCAAATCTGCCCCTATCAAAATAGTGCCCAACAGGGCCTTTTACTTTTGTTCGATCTTGATGAGGCGATGCACCTGGTGCATGCCATCCCCTAAGCATGCTTACTATGGCATGCGCGGTTCGCGGCTGTCTATGCCGCCGCCCGCGCTACACGCTATTCCAGCGAACAGCCCTGTTGTTTGCCATGCACTGACGTCAGATACATGTCATCAGATAAAGGGAAGGTCAGCGGGCGGGGGAAAGACAACGTCATTGCCGTTGGCGTCCAACTGGCGAATATCCACCGGGCGGCCCTCAATATCCAGCGTTACAAGGCCTATACCGCTGGCGTTCCAAAGCCGCTCGCCCGCGCTTGCCCCGCTGGGGTCACGCGGGTGGATACTCAGCTTGCGACGTTTGGTAAACCAGTTAAGCGGCGACCAGGGCGCGTAAAGCCATCGGTTAAGCCGATCAAAAGTATTTAGCAACTGCACGGGGAAAGTGTTCTTGATGCCGCTGGAGGTCACCTGCCATAAATGTGGCGCACGCTTTTGGCGACGCACAATAATGTCGTAAGCAAACGAGTAGTGCACATCGCCAGAGAGAATCACGTAATTGCCCGGCGTTTTGGAATGACGCCAGATTTGCAGCAATGTATTGGCGGCGCCACGGTGGGCCATCCAGTTCTCGGCATCCACCACCAGCGGCTTGCCCGCCCAAGTGAACATCTTCTGAACGCCTTCAATCAGCTTTACCCCAAACATGGGGGCTGGCGAGACGATGACAGCGCTTTTGCAACCCAATAGCGCCTGCTGCATTTCCATCAGCGCCTCCCAATCCATTAAGCCGGACGGCTGTTGGGGGCTACGCTCGCTACGCCAGCGGCGGGTGCGGGTATCCAAAACAATCAGCGCAGGCGTACCGGGCACCTGAAACTCCCACCCTTGAAAACGCAGTAGCCGTTCGATCAATGCATCCTGCCTGGCGCACGAAAGCGGCAGCCCTGGCTCACGGAACAATTCGGCCGCCTGTTCGACCAGCGGGTTAAGCTTATCCGGTGCATTGCCCCACCCCTGGCAGAGCAAATAGGCCACCAGCGCATTGCCAATAATGCGCTTTGAGAACGGATGACCATACGCACAGCGCTCCCAATCGGCGGTCAGGTTCCAGTCGTCGGTAACATCGTGGTCGTCAAAGATCATCAAGCTGGGCAAATGCGCCATTAACCGAGCGCACTGCGGTAACCCGACCACAAAATCATCCAAAGCCGCCTGCTCCTGGCGATAACGCTGGGCTGCTTTATCGTTAAGGGCAGGCATCGCTGGGGCAATCATTTGCCAAGCAACCGGCGACCACACTAAACAGTACATGGCGAGCATTTCCGCCAGTGTCATTAGATGATTGGAGGCGTTCGCCGAGGTAAACACCGGCTTTTTAACGCCGCCGAAAAATCGCTCGCGCAGCGCCACGTTGCTGGTGACATCAGGCAGCAGCGACTCACGCTGGTAATAGCTATCAGGCGAGGCATAAAGCGCCTGGCTATCCTCCACCGTGGCGCCCTCCAGCCGCTCATCGACTAGCCCTAAGCGTTCAATAAGTGCATGCACCGCACGCAGCATGGGGCCTGCAACATCATCCACATACACTTGGTCGCCGGTCATTAATAACCATGCTGGCCACTCTTTCGGCGCTTGCTGCTTGTCCGCCAGCCAGCTGTCGCCGCGCACTAACCCATCGGCGCTCGCATGGTGAGGCTTACGGCACGAACCGTGCATTAACCGGTGATGGCGTGAGGCAATGACAAAGGCAGGATAAGCAGCGCCTTCATGGCACAGCCAAGGCGCCCACTCGGGCAGCGCCTGCCACTCCCCCGTCGCCGCTTGAAGTCGCAGATCGTATTCGATGCGTTCATCAGTGGGTAGCGCGTGCGGCAAGCGCAGGTCAATCAAGTGAATAAACGCGTGCCGACCGATAGTCAGGCACTGGTGATGATCATTTAAGTGAAAGCGCTGCTCATCGCTGCCGCCCGGGAAAAGCACCAGCGACATATCAAGCGGGCGCGTTGCCACTAACCACAACACCAGGCGTGTGGGGCTAATGCGGCGCAATAGCGGGCCGACCAATACATCCGGCAACGCATCATCCATTGTCATTGCATTTGTTCTCCCTTAGCCATGCGCCACCACCGGCAGTTCAACAGTGACCTCAAGCCCCCCAGCCTCTGCGCGCTGAAGGCGCATTTGGCCATGATAGAGCGTGACCAGGTCCGCTACGATGGCAAGACCCAAGCCACTTTGGGAGCGCTGTTCATCCAATCGCTTGCCGCGCTCAAGTGCCTCCTGGCTCTCTTGCTGTGTCATCCCTGGGCCATCATCACTGATGCTCAACCAAAGTGTCTGGTCGACAACCCACACCCTAAACGTCACTTCATGGTTTGCCCAGCGCAGCGCATTATCCAGTACGTTGCCGATAAGCTCCTGAATATCTTGGGCATCCAAGTGCACACGCGGGTGATTTTCCCAGATTTGATGCAGGGTAAGCGTGCGACGCTGAGCCAGCCGACCCAGCCCGCTGAGCAGTGGCGATAGCGTATCGTGCAGCGAAATCGGCGCAAAGCGGCCACCGTCACCTGCGGCAGAGGCCCGTGCCAGGTGATGGCGAACGGCACTGTCCATTCGGGTTAACTCGGCTTCCCAGGCGGCGCGATGCGCGTCTGGCAGCTGGTGGACCAGCAAGCGCATAACGCTTAAGGGGGTTTTCAGGGCATGGGCCAAATTACCTGCTGTATGACGGCCACGCTCAATCAAGCGCTGGTCGCGGGCCAGTACGGCGTTCATGGAAGCCGCAAGCGTAGCAAGCTCATTAGGCAGGTCTGTTGTCATCGCTGCTGCGCGCCCTTGCTCAACGTCTTTTAAGTTGGCCTGCATACGCCGCAGCGGCGCAAGCCCCCAGCGCACCTGTAGGCCCAGCACGCCTAACAGCAATACTCCAAGACTGACCAGGCCCAGCCAGAGCAAGCGCTGGAACTCGCGTATATCGGACTTCAGCTCATCATCGCGGGCCGCTACGCTAATATGCAAAGGGGCTTCTAAAGGGGCCAGGTAAATATCTCGCTCGACGATACGCAGTGATTGCCCACGTGGGCCGGGCAACGAGCGCGCGCTCACCTCTTCATTATCGGTGACCGGCAGGCGTTGATCCCACAGCGAGCGCGAGGTGATCGTGTGCGTTTGTTGATCGGTAATTTGCCAGTACCAGCCCGAGAAGACCTGGTCAAAAAGTGGGTCCCCAAGAGCGCGGTCATAGCGCAACTGCTCACTTAGCGGGTCAACGGAAACGCCCGCAATAATCACGTTCAGCGTTGCTTCAAGGCGTTCATCAAACGACTCGGTCGCCGCGTTTCGGTAATGATGCGAGAGCAGCATTCCAGCGATCGGCAAGGCCACTCCGATCATGACTAAAACGGCCAGCAGCAAGCGAAGGCTAATCGAGCGGCCTGCCCAGCGCGTTCGCCAAGTGGGCGTTACCTTGCTCATTCGCCGCCGGGCACTTCGGCCAAGAGCCGGTAACCCTGCCCACGCAGGGTGGCAAACCGCCAGGCCCCCAGCTTGCGACGTAGTCGGCTGATCTGCACATCAATCACGTTTGAGTCGGGCTCATGGTCGCGGTCGTAAACGTGTTCAGAAAGCTCGCTTCGACTGACAACCCGAGGCGCGGCGTGCATCAGGTAGCCAAGCAAGCGTGTCTCTTGGGCAGTCAAACTTACCGGGCGGCCTGCCAAGGCAACGTGCTGGGTATGGGTATCGAGACTAAGCTCGCCCACTTTGAGTACCGGATGAGCATGGCCGTGGGTACGCCGCACCAGTGCCCGTAGCCGAAACAACACCTCACCCGGCTCGAAAGGCTTGGTAACGTAGTCATCGGCACCTGCGGTAAAGCCCGCCGCTTTATCGGCCCAACGCTCTCGAGCGGTCAGAATCAGCACAGGCAGATCAATGCCGTCTTCACGCCAGGCAGCCAGCCAACGCGTGCCGTCGCCGTCGGGCAAACCTACATCAAGTATTACCGTATCGTAGGTTTCGGTACGTACCAGAAAGTCGGCCTCCTGGCCATTGTCGGCATGCTCAACGACCCAGTCACCGTCACGCAGCGCTTGGCTCAGCTCGCGGGCAATCGCCTGATCATCCTCTACCAGCAAACACTTCATGGCGTCATACCTTGTGGGCGGCGCATCTCATTGATACGCACACCCTCTATTTTCATTAACTGACCATTGTGACCATCAAATTCAAACTCAACCACTTGACCTTGTGGGCCCAGCAGCTTGATTTCATACTCTACCAGACCCTGCTCGCGCTCTACCTCCACTTCCAGCACGTCTCCCAGATAGTTCGCTTCCAGCCAGTCTAAAATGGTTTCCAAGGGCACCACCTCCCCACGGCGCACTTCACTGTGCAGTGTTTCCCAGTGCTGGTCACCTACAGCGCTGCCTATCAATATGGCAACCAGCAGCGCCCCACCCATCCACTTGGCAGAGGAGAGGAAGCAGTAAAAGAGTCGGTGCGTGAATCGATGGCGGAGTGACTTCATTAGACTAGAATGCCAGAAGCAACATGAACGCTAGATGAATGGATTGTTCAGCTTGGGGAAATAACCGCAGTGCTATAAATCCTCTGTCGCATTCGCTGAGTGATCTGTATCAGACCACATTCATCAGGCAATGCCATTCATTAAGCAAAGAAGGAATTTGATATGAACGTCATGCAAAAAATGCTGTTAATCCCCGCCTCTGCTCTGCTACTTACCGCCGCCGCAGGCAGCGCTCAAGCAGACGCGCTGTCCATGGATCGGGTTGACGAGGTGCTGGTACCTGCCGTCGATTATGGATTCACCCATTATGAAGAGATCAGCATTAAAAGCCGTGGACGCGCCGAGGTAGAAGGCTGGCTGGATGATGAGTGGTACGCCGACGTTGAATTTTCTCTGGATAACGGCGAAACCCTAAAAGAAGAGCGTAAACGCTTAATTACCGGTGCGTGGGGAATGAGCGAAGAGGACGTACGCCAGGCGCTGGAAGTGGCACGAAAAGAGGGTATGAGCGAGTTTGAGGATATCGACATTGATAAGGGCGGCATTATTGATATCGAAGGCCGGGATGAGAATGGCCGCGAGCTGGAAATAAGCCTGCGTCAAGGCTCTTACGAGATTACTGAAATTGACCGTGATTAATAGCTGCTAGCGGTAGCACCCTATCACTGGCTAAGTGTTACCACACGGTGCGGGCCCTACGGGGCCCGCTGGTGTTTTTACCACTACCTAGCGACAGTGATGCCAAGGGGAGAACATCGTGGAACTGATAACGTGGAAGTAAGAAGGCATCGTGCTGAGAAAAGCGAAGAGATGATAGCGCCGGGGGTGTCTCAAATAGCGCATGATTTGGCGTGGTTGATAACAGCGCCCGACCTGGTCACGCTCCCGCCGCCCATGCCAAACGGTGGCCGCCCGACGTGCCAGGAGTTGGGGCTGGCCACAGGCACTGCTGACTGGCTACAGCAAATAACGCCGCTACTCGCAGGCGTTAACCGCCAACAGACAGGCCGCATGGGGCACTACCACGAGCGGCTGTGGCATCTCCTGCTGGATAACGCGCCTAACACGCGGCTACTCGCCAAAAATGTGCGCATCTTTAAAAAGCGCACGACGCTTGGTGAGCTGGATATGCTTTACCGCACCCGCGACAACCCGGCGCCCGTGCATCTGGAAGTGGCGATCAAGTTTTATTTGGGGCTGCCTGAAGGCCCCGGCCCGGCCGACAGCCCAAGCCGCTGGATCGGTCCTGGTGGGCTGGATAGCCTGGCGCTAAAATGTGCTCATTTATGCCAGCACCAGCTGCCGCGCTCCATAACGCCCGGGGCATTGGCCACGCTGGCTCACTGGCTAACACCCCGCGACATCGCCACCTGCTCATCCACGGTAGGAGAGCTTCTTACTCATCGCCTCGCCATGCCGGGCGTCTTGTTTTACCCGTGGCATACGGCGCTGCCTTCCCCCCAGCACGCCACATTGGACCATCACCGCGGCAGGTGGTGTTTTTTGCGTGACTGGCCTGCGCTGCGCGATAGCCTGGATGCGTCGTTACGCATAGTCTGGTTACGGAAACCGCACTGGCTAGCACCGCCCAGAGCGGAAGACTTTCAACCAATGGCCGCCGTGATGCCTGGCATTGAGCGGCTCATCGCACAATACGGACCCCAGCAAATAATGCTCTACCTGCCCCACCAGCAACGCATTGAGCGGGTATTTATTGTGCCCAACGACTGGCCCCGCCAAGTGCCCATCGCCCCCAAGGCAAAGTAGCGAACACATAAAAAAGCCGCTTACTGATCACAGCAAACGGCGTTTTGATGATGTTCTATTTCAACCAATACCCGGGCAAAAACCAAGCGCTAGATCACGACCAGGTTATCGCGGTGAATCAGTTCATGGGCTTCTACGTAGCCCAAAATAGCCTCAATTTGGTGACTCGGCTGCCCCGCCAACTGACGCGCTTCATCCACGCCGTAATTGACCAGCCCTTTGGCAACCGGCGTGCCCTGCTCATCGACACACACCACCATATCGCCCCGCTTGAACGTGCCTTTTACACCCCGCACCCCTACCGGCAACAGGCTGGAGCCTTTTTCGCGCAGGACTTTTACCGCCCCAGCATCCAGCATCAGCGTGCCACGCACTTGCAGTTGCCCCGCTAGCCAGCGCTTACGCGCCGCCATCGGTGCCTGCTCCGGATGCAGTAGCGTTCCCAACGCTTCACCACTCATAAGCCGGGTAATGACACCTGGCTGGCGACCACTGGCAATCACTGTAACGGCGCCTGAACGCGCGGCAAGCTTGGCAGCACGTACCTTGGTACTCATGCCACCCCGCCCCAGCGCCCCGCCGCTGCCCGCCACCGCTGCCAAGCGCGGGTCATCTGCGCGCCCTTCGGCGATCATCTGGGCATTGGGGTTATGGCGTGGGTCGGCATCGAACAGGCCTTCCTGGTCGGTCAGCAGCAGTAACGCGTCCGCTTCCAGCAGGTTGGCTACCAACGCGCCCAGCGTATCGTTATCGCCAAAGCGTATTTCGTCGGTCACCACCGTATCGTTTTCGTTGATGACCGGCACCACGCGCATCTCCACCAGCGTGCGCAGGGCCGATAACGCATTGAGGTAGCGTTTGCGGTTGGAAAGGTCGTCATGAGTAAGCAGAATTTGCGCAGTGAGCATTTCGTGGCGAGCAAAATGTTGCTCATAGCACTGGGTAAGGCCGTTCTGGCCCACGGCGGCGGCGGCCTGCAGCTCATGCACCGCACTCGGGCGTGCTTGCCAGCCTAATCGCACCATGCCTGCTGCCACGGCGCCGGAGGAGACCAGCACCACTTCAACACCCTGTTGATGAAGCTCGGCAACCTGGTCAACCCAGCCGCCAATAGCGGCTTCATCCAGGCCACGGCCGTCGTTGGTCAGCAGTGCGCTACCGATTTTCACTACCACGCGGCGCGCACAGCTTAGCGCTTCGCGGCCCATCCCCTGCTCATGACTCTCCATCCGTCTCTACCTTATCAGGCACATTGTTAACGCTATTCAGCAATGATATTTAGCGATGGTATTCGACAACAATATTCAACGTCGGCCATTACTGGCAGGCTGAGCAAGCCTGCCGGTTTCGGCCGTTAAGGTGCGTACTCAACCTCAACGTCGTAATCATCGTCATCGAAGTCATCGTCGTCGGCTTCTTCAGCAGGCCGCTTGCGGCGACGCCCCAGACGCTCTTCGATACGAGCGACCGACTCATCTTCCATGCGGCGGCGCATCTCCTGCTCGCGGGCCAGCGCCTCTTCGTCTTCGTTCTCAAGGCGACGCTGCTCGGTCAGCCAGCGGTACGCGGCCTGAACCAGCTTGTCCGTGCCTTCATTGCTAATCGCCGAGATACGGAACACCGGGCCTTCCCAGCCAAGCGCATCAATGACCGCCTGGGCGCGCTCTTCGCGCTCCTCTTCCGGTAGCAGATCAAACTTGTTCAACACCAGCCAGCGCGGGCGCTCGGAAAGCGCCGGAGAGAACTGACCAAGCTCATGCACAATCGCTTGAGCGGCTTCCACCGGGTCAGACTCATCAAAGGGCGCTATATCGACCACATGAAACAGCAGCCGCGTGCGGGTCAGGTGCTTAAGAAAGCGCTGCCCCAGGCCCGCACCATCAGAGGCACCTTCGATCAACCCCGGCACGTCCGCCATCACAAAGTGCTCGTGCATCCCTAGCTTCACCACCCCCAGGTTAGGCACCAGCGTGGTAAACGGGTAGTTGGCGACTTTAGGTTTGGCCGCCGATACCGAGCGAATCAGGGTGGATTTGCCAGCATTGGGCATGCCCAACAGGCCAACATCCGCCATCACCTTCATTTCCAGACGCAAATTGCGACGGTCACCTTCGGTACCTGGCGTGGTGCGCCGCGGTGCACGGTTAGTGGACGACTTGAAGTGGATGTTACCCAAACCACGTCGACCACCTTCCGCGACCAGTACCACTTGGCCAATTTCGGTAATATCCGCGATGACTTCCAGCGTATCAACGTCCACAACGGTGGTGCCTACCGGCACCTTAACGTGCAGATCTTCACCGGCTTTACCGCTCATCTGGCGGCCCATGCCGCCCTGGCCGTTCTCAGCCTTGTAAAAACGCTGAAACTTGAAGTCGACCAGCGTATTGAGCGCATCGTCACCAATCAGGTAAACGCTGCCTCCGTGCCCACCGTCACCACCATCGGGGCCACCCTTGGGCACATATTTTTCGCGGCGAAAGCTCAGACAGCCATTGCCGCCATTTCCCGCCTCAACAATAATCGAGGCTTCATCGACGAACTGCATAGTTTCTCCCGGCCGCTTCCGCCGCCCTATATGCAACGCTCCTGCCTCCATTCATTGGGCAAGAGGGTTTAAACAGACAAAAAAGCCCCGCCATAGCGGGGCTTTTTTTCATTAACTACGCTCTACGCAACCAGAGTTGCTTATTCAGAAACGATGCTAACGAATTTGCGGTTTTTCGGGCCTTTGGTCTCAAACTTCACAAAGCCTTCGTTCAGTGCGAACAAAGTGTGATCACGACCCAGACCAACGCCAGTACCCGCGTGGAAACGCGTGCCGCGCTGACGAACGATGATGCTACCTGCGTTCGCTGCTTGGCCACCGAAAAGCTTAACACCGAGGCGTTTGGATTCGGAATCGCGACCGTTACGCGTGGAGCCGGCTGCCTTTTTATGTGCCATTGCAAAATTCTCCTTTCAGGGAATGAACCGCTTACGCGGAAATTCCGGTAATTTTGACTTCAGTGAACCACTGACGGTGGCCCTGACGCTTCATGCTGTGCTTACGGCGACGGAATTTAATGATCGTCACCTTGTCACCGCGGCCGTGGGAAACGATTTCAGCGGAAACCTTGGCGCCACTCAACAGCGGGGCACCAATGTTTACGTCGTCGCCGTCTGCAACCAGCAGCACTTCATCAAACTCAATCGTTTCGCCGGTAGCGACTTCGATTTTCTCGAGCTTAAGGGTCTGACCTTCTTGAACGCGGTACTGCTTGCCACCGCTTTTGATAATTGCGTACATGTCGCTCTCCGGACTTGTCGGTAATGCCGTTATGCGTTGCATAACCAGCGCTCATCGCCTGACGCTCTTATTGACCTGCTGCGAGTGGCGCCCCTTTTGGAGCCATCTGACAGGGAGCATGATGAGTGGGTCGCGGATTATAACGACAATCGCCTTCTACCACAAGACGACAGGCCGTTGTCAATTGATGATTATTGTCGCACGTCGAATGGATGCCCTGCACGCGCCTTGACGCTTTCCCGGTAGCCCCATAGCATGACCTCAATTCAGGGGCGTCCCCCTCCACCTGCCGCGATGAACGGAACCCATGACCGCCAACGTCTCCCCAACCCCGACTGCCAGCCCTACGCCCTCACCGCTGCACGCCGTGGTGGCAGATGACTTTGAAGCCGTCAACCGGACGATTGTTGAGCAGCTCACCTCGAAAGTCCCGCTCGTCGAGACCATTAGCCAATACATTATTGAAAGCGGCGGCAAGCGTTTGCGGCCCATGCTGGTACTGCTGGCAGCCCGTTCACTGGGCTACCAGGGCGACAAGCACATTACCCTGGCCACGCTGATTGAGTTCATGCACACATCCACACTTCTGCACGACGATGTGGTGGATGAGTCTCACATGCGCCGCGGCAAAAAAACCGCCAACGACGCCTGGGGCAATGCGCCTTCGGTACTGGTCGGCGACTTTCTCTACTCGCGCTCATTTCAGCTCATGGTCGATGTTGGGTCGATGCAGATCATGGCGATTCTCTCCAGCGCCACCTGCACCATCGCCGAAGGCGAAGTGCTACAACTGACCAACATTGGCAACCCTAGCGTCTCTGAAGCGGACTACTTTGAAACCATTCAAGGTAAAACCGCCATGCTGTTTGAAGCTGCCAGCCACAGCGGTGCCGTACTTGCTGATGCCACACCAGAGCAAGCCCAGGCGCTACAGTTATATGGCCGTTACCTGGGCCTTGCCTTCCAGTTGATTGATGACCTGTTGGATTACCAGGGCGATGCCGACGCCATGGGTAAAAATGTCGGCGATGACCTGGCCGAAGGCAAGCCCACCCTGCCGCTGATTCACGCCATGGAGCAGGGCACGCCTGAGCAGGCCAAGCTAATTCGCCAGGTGATCCGCAAAGGCGGCCTTGAGCAGTTGGATGACGTACTCGCCATTGTTCACGCTACGGGCGCGCTTGAGTACACCCGTAAACGCGCCAATGAAATGGCCGATAAGGCACTGGCGCAATTAGAGTTACTTTCACCCAGCCCATATCGCGATAGCATGGCGCAACTCGCCCGCTTGGCCGTTGACAGGCAAGCATAAATTCGCACAACAGGGGTGCTGATGCTTGATAAAAAGCGTCCCTTTGTGTAAGATACGCCCCGTTGTTGAGCACCGCTCACAACCTTCGGAATATAGCTCAGCTTGGTAGAGCGCTGCCTTCGGGAGGCAGAGGTCGTAGGTTCGAATCCTGCTATTCCGACCAAGAACATATACAAAAACGGCCACTTAGCTTTTAAAGCAAGTGGCCGTTTTTTTAATCTACACTTCCGCTAGCCTATTCTTCGAGCAGGTCAGGCGCGATGCTGACAACCTCGTTTCTATAGTCACTCAGTGCATTTTCAATGATTTCAATCCAAGCGCTTTCCGTTGCGACTTGTCGCCGCTGAAGGGTATGAACAGAGACATTTTCTTGTGCTTCGCTAGACCGAAGCTCCAAGACAGTTGCGATGCGGGTATTCAAAGTGATGGCCCAGAACCCTGGGTTGAACCATGCCCAAAACTCATCGATGTAAACATCGATTATGGGAGTATCTGCGACGACGCCAGTTGAATGAGTGAGGACATTATAACCAGACTCACGCAAGGCGAGCGTCAAGCTGCTACGCACGACTTCATCAACGGTCTGTCCATTCTCTAACAGAACGTCCCCCAACGCTTTACCGTAACCGTTCCTTTTTCGCCCAACCGCTCTTGCCTTGGTCTCATCAGAAGCTTTGCTTACCCCTCCTTTTCCAAGCGAAGGAGTACTCGGCTCTCTTGGCGCCTCCTCAAAAACCCTGCGATCTATCACCTCGCCTATTATTACTTCTTGCCCTGCACTAATATATTGACTCGTATTTTCTTCTGGCAGTGTCAGCGCTATTTCGCTGCGGCTAGTAGCACACCCTGACAGCAACGCCAGACAAAAAACCGCCACTACCCCTGAATATATGTTAAGTCTCAATGCCTTATCCCCTTTGATTAGTTTTTATCTAATAAAGTTATTTACTAGGAGTTAAAGCTTCCTCCCTGGAGGGGGCTATGTCAACTTAGACAAAACCAGCATTATTACCTAAAGCCTTGAACGATCTGCCTATTGAGACCACCTCACCGTTTCGCATCATTTGAGCCGCATTCCTTTTCCATACCCTATAATTAAGTTAAAGTAGCCGCCTTTTTTGAGCAGGCTGCTAAGTGGTGTCCTTTTCTCTATTTATCGAAGACTGGCGGGGCTGGCTTCCTGAAGAGGCAATGGCAACCGTTAAGCCAAATCGTCTTATTTCGGCCCAGTTGAGTAGCGAACTGCCTGCTATGCTGCGGCGACGGCTTGATGATACGGGCCGCGCCACTTGCGATATTCTGCGAGAACTCGACCCACAGGCTAACGCCCCCTTGGTGCATGCTTCACGGCATGGCGATACGACGCATACGCTCGCGATGCTGGAGAGCCTGCAGCGGGGCGACCCGATCTCCCCTACCCGCTTCTCAATGTCAGTGCATAACGCTATTCTGGGCGTTCACTCTATTGCGCAATCGCATCACCGTCCCTTGCAGGCGTTAGGCGCTTGTGGTGATGAGTTTGATGCGCTTCTTCACGAGTCGTATGGGTATTTACAAGCGGGCTACCCCACCGTAGTTGCCGCATTTTCAGAAAGCTGTCTTCCTGCGGCCTATCAGGGCGAAACACAGCACCCAGGCACAGCCTGTGTTATTGGCATGCGCTTAACTCTGCAACGAGGTCGCGCCATCACGGCATCTACATCAGCCCACAGCGCTTCTCCGACACCGGTCAATGTGCTGCAGTGGCTTAGTGGGGAGACCGCTTTCCTAAACGGTCGACAGCGCTGGCATCTGGAGCAGGAATGAGTATCAACCAACTGTATCGCGGCTTGGGTACGGCTATTTCCTTCACCGTCTTCGGGATCGGTGGCCTTTTCATTGGCTTGGTGATTGCGCCACTGTTGAATCTCTGCGTGCGTAATACTGAGCGGCGCCGCTACCTGGCGCGCCGCCTTATCCGCGTCTGCTTTCTCGGATTCATCAATTTGATGAAAGGCCTTGGCGTGCTTGATTACCGCGTTGACAACCCTGAGCGCCTCAAACGCCCTGGATTGCTTGTGATTGCCAATCACCCCTCGCTCATCGACGTTATTTTTTTAATCGCTTACACGTCTCATGCCAACTGCATTGTAAAGGGTCGGCTGACCCGCAATTTTATTACCCGCGGCCCTATTCGTGCTGCGGGCTATATCACCAACGATGACCCCGAGTCAGTGCTGGAGGCTGCCCGTCAGAGCCTGCAACGAGGTGACTCACTGATTCTATTTCCTGAAGGCACCCGCACTAGCCCGAAACGCCCGATCAAATTTCGTCGCGGGGGAGCAAATATCGCCCTACGCACCGGTACAGCGCTCACCCCTGTCCTGATACGCTGCACGCCGACCACACTGACAAAACACGAACCCTGGTACCACATCCCCGCTACCAGGGTTTTAATGGAGCTTAGCGTGCTTGACGACCTGCACGTTGATTCCGCTAGCCAACAACCAACCGGCCAGCTCGCTAGACAACTAACTCAATGGCTGAGCGACCACTTCAACAGAGAACTGGAACACTTCCATCATGATAGAAACCTGCAATCAGGCGCTGGAACTTGAACTCAAGCGTCTCATCATTGACGCGCTAGAGCTTGAAGATATTACGCCTGCCGATATTGACCCAAGCGCTCCCCTGTTTGGCGAAGGGCTAGGACTTGACTCTATCGATGCGCTTGAACTCGGGCTGGCACTGCAAAAGCAGTACGGTATCAAGCTTGATTCCGAGGCCGATGAGACGCGTCGCCATTTCGAAAGCCTCGCGGCGCTGCAAGCACTCGTGGAGGCCCGCCGTGTCAATTGAAACCGCTGATCACCAGCGCGAAGAAATACTCGCCCATATTCGCAAGACACTGGTTGATCTGTTTGACCTCAATGCCAGCGAAATAGAGCCCGACGCCCGCCTCTATGAGGACCTGGATATCGATAGCATCGACGCGGTGGACCTTGTCGTCGAGCTAAAGCAATTCACTGGACGACGCATCAAGCCTGAGGATTTCAAATCAGTGCGCACGATCAGCGATGTTGTCACTGCCGTCGAACACTTGATGCAGCAGTAACCATGTCCAAATACGCAAGCATGGCGTGCGCGTTGATGTGGCCACTACTGGTACTGCTTTTGCATGATGACGTTGGCAGCTGGCCGTTACTGGTCATCGGTGCGGCACTACTCGCCTGGAGAATGCCTCAAGCGCGCTATCTGGCAGCCGCTGCGGCGGTTCTGCTGGTCGCCCTGGGCGGGCTGGGGCACGCGGAACTCGGCATGCGCGCATACCCCGTGGCCGTAAACGCGGTCATGCTGGCTATTTTTCTCTCTAGCCTGTGGCGAGGAGTGCCGGTCATCGAACGTTTGGCGCGCCTGCGCGAGCCCGAGCTGCCCGCCGCCGGCATACGCTATACCCGAAATGTCACTTGGGCATGGTGTGGCTTTTTCATACTCAACGGTGCCATCGCAAGCTGGACAGCGCTGTACGCAAGCTTGGCAACATGGACACTGTACAACGGTGCCATCAGCTATGGCCTAATCGCCGTCATGTTTACCGGTGAATGGTTAATACGTCATCAGCTGCGGAGCCGCCTGACATGACCTTTATCTCGCTTACTCAGTTACCCTGGCGTAGATCCGCTCCCCGTCATGAGTCACTTCCCAGCCACTGGGTGTGTGGCGCTTCGCTTACGGCGCATATTGATGCATGGCACCACTGGCTGGCGGACAAACCCGCCGGCCGTTGGCTGCTGTGCCAGCAGCAACCGCTAGCGTTCTGCGCCGCACTGATCGCCTTATGGGAAAGCGGCCGGGTCGCCGTGCTACCCGCCGATGATCGCCCCGAAACGCTCTCCCGGCTGGCAAGCGAAGTCGATGGCACCCTGCCCGATATGCCTGAGCCGCGGCTCCCGCAGGGCGCTGAAACACGCCCCCGCACGGCATTTCTGGACCCGAGCGCTACCGCCGTTGTGCTATCCACCTCAGGCTCCACCGGCAACCCCGTTCAGTTAGCCAAGCGTTTTGATCAATTGGAGGCAGAGTTATCAGCCCACGCCAGGCTTTGGCCACTGGTAGACAGCGGGGTTATTTCCCAGGTCAGCCACCAGCATATTTACGGGCTGCTCACCGGCATACTGCACCCCTTATGTGCGGGCGCGCCGTTCTGCGGTGGTGAAAGCCGTTATCCCGAAGCGCTAATGGCCCGTTTGCAGGAAGCCGATACAGCAGGCCTGCACCCGGTCGTGGTCAGCTCCCCTGCGCAGCTGTCGCGCTTGCCTGAACACCTGCCCTGGCACGCCGCTACGCCGCCTGCCCGCGTGTTCTCATCGGGTGCACCCTTGGCGCTGGCACATGCTCAGCTTGCTGAACGCCTGTTACAGGCGCCGGTCATCGAGATTTATGGCAGTACCGAAACGGGCGGCATTGCCCAGCGTCGCCAAACACGCCGTTCCAGCTGGCAGCCGCTGCCCGGCGTGGAGTTATCGTTTCAAAACGGTAGCCTGAGTTTGCGGTCGCCGTTTCTGGAGACGCCTCAACAGTGGTGGCATCAGCCTGACCAGGCGGCGCCGGCAGATGACGGCTTCACGCTGCTGGGCCGAGCGGATCGCCTGGTCAAGATTGGCGGCAAGCGCATCTCGCTCGACCATGTCGAGCGCATTCTTACGGCAGTGGAAGCGGTCAGCGAGGTACGCTGTGTCGACCTTGACCGCGCCGACAGCCGCTTGGGCGCCGTGATCGTGCTGGACAAACCATCGATTCCGCACCAGCGTGATGCTCGGCAGCATTTGATCCAGCGTATGCGCGAAAACCTTTCCGACCACCTGGAGCCTATTGCCGTGCCCCGCTATTGGCGCTTTGTTGAAACGCTGCCAAGCAATGCCCAGGGAAAGCTGGACCGCACACTGATCAACCGCCTGTTTGCCGACCTGGACGACCCGAAAGTGCCGCGCTGGCTGGGAGAGCACCCTCTTGATGCCAATAGTCGCCTGCTCACCTTGGAAGTTCCGGAGCGGCTGGTGTTTCTGGAAGGCCACTTTGATCAATACCCGCTGGTTCCGGGCGTGGTGATGGTGCAGTGGGCCATCCATTATGCCCACGATATCTTTGGCCACAGAGGCCTGTTTCTGGGTATCGAGCGCTTGAAGTTTACGCGCGCACTACTGCCTGGCACTCGTTTCACCCTACAGCTGACCCGCCGCGAGGATGGCATCGCGTTTAGCATTGACTCCCAGGAAGGGCGCCACTGCACCGGGCAGGTTCGCCTGCAAACGCCCAAGGGAGATCAGCATGGCTGAGCCAAGGCCCTGTATCCTTATCCCTGTGTATAACCATCCAGCGACAATCACCCCGCTATGCGAGGAACTAACAGCGCTGGAGATACCGCTGCTGCTGGTCGATGACGGCAGTGATCAACAGTGTGCCGCCGTTTTGGATCGCTTGGCTGAACAGGGCCATCACCTGCTGCGCCTTGAGACTAACCAGGGTAAGGGGGCGGCTGTACGTGCCGGATTACGCTACGCCGAGCAGTTGGGGTTCAGCCATGCACTTCAGGTCGATGCCGACGGCCAGCACGGGGTCGATGATCTGCCCGCGTTTCTCGCCACGCTAACGGTAGCCCAGCACACGCTGGTAGTGGGTTATCCTCGATATGACGCTAGCGTGCCCCGAGTGCGCTTCTATGGCCGCTACGCCACCCATATCTGGGTGTGGATAAATACCTTATCGCTGGATATTCGCGACTCGATGTGCGGTGTCAGGCTCTACCCGGTGGCACCGCTCAACCGAATGCTGGCCCGCCACCCCTGTGGCAATCGCATGACCTTCGATACCGAAGTGCTGGTGCGCTGGCACTGGGAACAAGGCGCCATGCTGCACCGCCCGGTACGTGTGCACTACCCCCGCGACGGTATCAGCCATTTTGCCGTATGGCGCGATAACCGGCAGATATCGCTGATGCATACGCGCCTGTTTTTCGGCATGTTGTGGCGCCTGCCACGCTTGCTCGCCCGGCGCTTTCAGCCACACCGCGAGGCGAGCCCATGAACTACCACTGGGCGCGGATCGGCGAACGCGGCACGCTGCTGGGGATGACCCTGATGGTGGCTATACAGCGGCGCCTGGGCCGCTGGCCTTTTCGGCTGGCACTATGGCCAGTCATGCTCTGGTATTTTCTCGTCCACACCACGGCCCGGCGCGCTTCCCAGGCTTTTCTGCAACGCCTTGACCCCACACTCAAGCAGCAGCCTGTCGCCCGTTGGTGGCACAGCTATCGCCACTTTCTGGCCTTTGGCGAAACGCTGATGGACAAGGTCGAAGCGTGGAGCGGCCATATTGCCGACGAACGTCTGGTGGGTAGCGGGGTCGAGCGCTTCACTCAAGCGATCGCTGACGGTCAGGGCGGATTGATCCTTGTCGCCCACCACGGCAATCTTGACGTAGTGAATGCGCTGACCGAACGCCATACCAATCTCGACCTGACGGTGATGATGCACACCCGCAATGCACGCAAGTTCAATGCTCTGCTTGAACGCGTCACGGGCAAGCCGCGCCCACAGATTCTCGAAGTCAGCGAAGTTACCCCAGCCACTGCTCAGACGCTGGCTGAGCGTATTAACGCCGGTGGCTATGTGGTCATCGCCGCCGACCGCCTTCCCCTGTCAGGAGAGCGAACCCAGTCGTTTGATTTTCTCGGCGACCAGGCAAGCTTCCCGGAAGGCCCTTTCCGCCTGGCCACCTTGCTGCGTTGCCCCCTCTATACGCTGGCCTGCGTACGCGATGATGACCATTTCAGGATCGACTTTGAGCTTCTTGGCGACACCCGGGACCTGCCTCGTCGTCAGCGTGAAACGTGGATTACCGATACCATGCAGGCGCATGCCGACCACCTGGCCGAACGCGTTCGGCGGCACCCGCTGCAATGGTTCAATTTTTATCCCTTCTGGATAAATGATACTGGATACCTTCATGACAATACTGCGTGACCCGACGGCGGGGCCTCTTACTAGCGCACCGCTCATTCTGGATGGATCGATGGTCAGCCTTGAAGACGTGCTGGCTGTTGCCGAAGGTCGCCGTCGCGTCATTCTGTCGACGGCACCCGATTTTCGTAAACGTATTGCCAAAGGCAATGCCTTTCTTGAGCGCCTGCTTGAGGAAGAGGGCGTCGTCTACGGCGTTACCACCGGTTATGGTGACTCCTGCACCCGCGAAGTCTCCGCCTCCGACCTGGAGCAACTGCCCCGCCAGCTGTACACCTTTCATGGCTGCGGGCTGGGCGAGGCGCTAACGGTTGAGGCCGCGCGGGCGGTGATCATGGTACGCCTTGTCTCGCTTTGTCGTGGCGTATCCGGCGTCAGCGTCGAGCTGCTTGAGCGCTTGGCATGGTTGCTTGAACACGACGTAATACCGGTGATTCCTGAAGAAGGCTCTGTCGGGGCCAGCGGGGATCTCACGCCGCTATCTTACCTGGCCGCCGTCTTGTGCGGTGAGCGGGACGTATTTCATAACGGCCAGCGGCGGCCTACGGCGGAGGTGTTTACCGAGCACGGGCTGACCCCCTATCGCCTGAAGCCCAAGGAAGGCCTGGCGCTGATGAACGGCACCGCGGTGATGACAGCGCTGAGCGTGTTCGCCTTCGCCCGCACCACTTATCTGGCGCGGCTGACCACCCGCATCACAGCGCTCTCCGTGCATGCGCTGAACGGCAACCCCTACCACTTTGATGCCGAGCTTTTCGCCGCCAAACCGCATCCGGGGCAGAATAAAGTCGCCGAACGCCTGCGCGAGGATCTCCACGCGCCCGATACGCCGCGCAACTCATCGCGCCTTCAGGATCGCTACTCGACGCGCTGCGCCCCGCACGTGATCGGCGTAGTGGAAGATGCCCTGCCCTGGTGGCGCCAGTTTCTCGAAAACGAACTCAACAGTGCCAACGACAATCCATTGATCGACGCCGAACAAGGCAAGGTCATGCACGGCGGCCACTTTTACGGCGGCCATGTCGCCTTCGCCATGGATAGCCTCAAGCAGGCCTGCGCCAACCTCGCGGATTTGCTCGACCGCCAACTGGCGCTGCTGGTGGATGCTCGTTTTAATCATGGTTTGCCCAGCAACTTAAGCGGTGCCGCCCCCGAGCGAGCCAGCCTTAACCATGGCTACAAGGCCGTGCAGATCGGTGCATCCGCATGGACTGCCGAGGCGCTGAAGCTGACCATGCCCGCCAGCGTTTTCTCGCGCTCCACCGAATGCCACAATCAGGACAAGGTCAGCATGGGCACGATTGCCGCCCGCGATGCGCTGCGTGTGCTCACCCTGGTAGAACAGGTCGCGGCCGCCACGCTGCATGCGGCCTGTCAGGGTGTTGAGCTACGCAGCCAGATAGGCGATGCGCCACCGCTGCCCGGCCGTCTGGCTGAATTTCTGACCGACTGCCGCCAGATCTTTCCGGCACTTGGCGAAGACCGCGCCCTGGAACACGAACTCCGCACCCTGTGTGACGTGATTCGCCAACGCCACTGGAGCCTATATGACGCTTGATGATGGCAAACTGCCCCGCTACGAGACCGAGCTGACGATACCGTTTCACGATATCGACATGATGCAGGTGGCTTGGCACGGCCACTATGTGCGCTACCTGGAAATTGCCCGCTGCACGCTGCTCGATGCGCTCGATTACAACTATCCCCAAATGCAGGCCTCAGGATTTGCCTGGCCGGTGATCGATTTACGCCTGCGCTACGCGGCACCGGTGCTATTCGCCCAGCGAATCGCAATCGAAGCGCGCCTGAGCGAGTGGGAGAACCGCCTCAAGATCGACTACACCATTCGCGATGCACACACCCGCAAACGCCTGACGCGCGCCTGGAGCGTACAGGTGGCCGTCGGAATTGAAGACCGCGAAATGCGCCTGGAATCGCCCCCCGTTTTGCGGGAACGTCTGCTCGCCTGGCAGGAGGCCAATCAATGATGCGCGCTATTCACCAAGCGGCTTTTTTTGTCTTTACCCTTCTAGCCATCAGCGCCAGCGCTGCCGCTTGGGTGGCTCCCGACGCTGACGACCTCGCCGCACGCTTGGCCGACAATGCACCGCAGTGCGGGCGATTCGAGCAAACACGCTGGCTAGCCGATCTCGACAGTCAGTTGGAAAGCCGTGGAACCTTTGAACATCAAGACGCAGGGCTTGTCTGGCAAACGACCTCCCCCATTAATGACCGCGTGGTGATGAGCGCGGACAACGACGAGCTACCGATGGGTTTTCAGGCGGTCGCACCGGTGCTTGGTGGCCTGCTTTCAGGTGACTGGCAGGCGTTGGAGAGATACTTCGCCATCGAACTCAGCGGCACCCAGGAAGAGTGGCAGGCCAAGCTGACGCCCAGTGAAGCGAACATCGCCCAACGGCTTGACCAGTTACTGGTTCACGGCAACCAGCAGGTAGAGCGTGTCGAGATCATGTTCACCAATGATGACCGCCTTGAGCTTACCTTGAGCGGTGCGGCTTGCGAGCGTCTTGAAGACGATAAGCATACATCGTGAGTGCAGCAACGCGTCCCGGCCGCCTGGAGCGTCTGGCAGCTATCGGCTGGGCGGGGCTGCTGCTGGGCTGCGCCTTGCTCTTGGCGAGCCTGCTGAGCAGGGGCGCAGCACTGGATACGCGCATTACCACGCTGTTGCCGGACACCCGGCAGGGAGCGCTGCTCGAACACGCCGAACAGCGCCTAACGCAGGCCTTCGAGGACCGCTTCGTGCTGCTGTTGCGGGACGAATCGCCGACTCAGCTGGTTGCGGATCTCAAGACCCGTCTTAAACAATCGGCTAGCGTCACAGCCTTCGACGATGACCTTCTGCACACCCCCGACAGCGACTTATCAGCGTACCGTTATCGGCTGCTATCGCCCTCGTTGGCCGCTGCCGATAACGACGCTTGGGTGCAACGAGGCCTGCGCCAGCTGTTCACGCCGGGAAGTAGCGCTGACCCACGCCAGGACCCCTTTGGCCTGCTGGATGCCTGGCAGGACCAACGCCTGGCGGGCCCCATTCGCCTGATCGACGGCCTGCCTGCCGTCAGGGATGAGAGCGGTAACTGGTTCATCATCAGCGGTCAACTCACGGCCAGCCCCTATGATATGGCCATGCAGCAACGCCTTGTCACAGCGCTGGCGGAGTTTAGCGATGCTCATCCAGAAGCCGAGCTGTTGCGAAGCGGGCTGGTGTTTCACGCCGCCGCCGGTGCCGAGCAGGCCAAGCGCGAAACCTTGACCATCGGCATTGGCTCGCTGCTGGGTATCACCTTGCTACTCTGGATCACCTTTCGGCGCGGTTCGATACTGGCCAGCCTGTTGCTACCGGTGGCGTGTGGCATTCTGTTTGCACTGCCCTTGACCTGGCTACTTTTTGGTACGCTCAACCTGCTGACGCTGGCTTTTGGCGCTAGCTTGATCGGCATTGCGATAGATTACGCCCTGCATTTTCAATGTGCTCGCCAGTTGGCGCCCGAACAGCCGCTGGCCAGGCTTTGGCCGGGGCTATTACTCGGCCTGATATCCAGCCTGGTCGCCTATCTTGTCCAGCTTGCCACGCCGCTGCCGGGGCTGCGCCAGATGGCCACGTTCGTGGCACTGGGGCTAATTGGCGCCTGGCTAACGGTGCGGCTTTGGCTGCCGTGGTTCACCCCACGCCCTCATGCCGCCACCACGCGTATTGCCACTCAGTTGAACCGTCTACGTTTACCGCCTCACGCGCCCAGGTATTGGGGGCTACTCGCTCTACTTGGGGTTCTCGCAGTCGTCATGATCGCCACGCGGCTGTCCGCTGACGATGATCTTCGCCAGCTCAACCCGTCACCTGCCGAGCTGATTACCGAGCAGCAACGCGTGCAGATACTGCTGGATAGCCCAACCGCCAGCCGCTACCTGCTTGTCACCGCCGAGCAGGAAGACGAACTATTGGAACGCCTTGAAGCTCTGGACGCGGACCTTGCCGATTTAGAGGCACAAGGGCACTTGACCCACTACCGCCACCTGGCCCAAGCGGTGCCCTCTCCAGCGACGCAAGACGCCAACCTTGAGCGCGTACGTCAGGCCTACCGTAACGCCCTGCCCGAGCTGATCGCCCAGGCAGGCCTTCCTTCGACCTTGCTGGAAACCGCGCAGCGCTCGCTTGAAAGCGTGCCGCTGCTGACGATCACTGCGTGGCTCAACACCCCCGCGGGGCAAGCCGATGCCATGCTCTGGCTAAGCACAACCGCCGATGTCGAGCGTACAGACATGGCGGCGCTGATAACGCTGGGCGATGCCGACAGTACTGCTCAGCAAGCATTTACTCACCTTGCTGCACCGGAATACGTGCTCTACCAGGACCGCGTGGCAACGTTATCCAGCCATCTGTCGCAGCTCCGCGACCAGATCGCCCTGTGCCTGGCCATCGCCGTGGCGGGGCTTGCGGTGATATTTGGCGTTCGCTATCGCAGGCGGGCCTGGCGCGTATTATTGCCCCCGCTGGGCGCACTGCTGTCAACCATCGCGCTGTTGAGCGCCTTTAATATCGGATTGACGCTTTTCCACCTGCTGGGATTGCTGCTGGTACTGGGTATCGGTCTCGACGCGGGTATATTCAGCACGGAGCACCCCAACAGCCCAGCTGCCTGGCTGGCCATTAGCCTGTCGTGTGCCTCAAGCCTGTTGGCCTTTGGCCTACTGGCGTTCAGTGCCACCCCGGCGCTTCACTACCTGGGGCTCACTTGCCTCATTGGCCTTGCATCAGCTTGGGCGCTTGTACCGTTTGCCAGGGCAGGCACTTGGTCTTTATCTTCTCGACAGGACACTCCCTGATGGCTATAGAAACAACGCAACACATGAACATCCAGGATACCACCGATGTCGCCATCATCGGCGCCGGGCCTTCCGGCGCGGCAGCGGCGGCCTGGCTTGCCCAGCGGGGTCTGGACGTGCGGGTGATTGAGCGCAGCCGCTTTCCGCGCTTTTCCATCGGCGAAAGTTTGCTGCCACAGTGCATGGTCCACCTTGAAGCCTGTGGCCTGCTGGATGCCGCCAAGGCAGGCGGATTTCAAACCAAGAACGGGGCGGCCTTCACTTGGCGGGACCGCTATGCGGCCATCGACTTTCGCGACAAGTTCACGCCAGGCCCAGGCACCACGTGGCAGATCGAACGCGCTGACTTCGACCAGCGCTTAATCGAAGGCGCGCGCCAGCTGGGCGCCCAGGTTGAGTTTGATACCCGCGTTGAAGCCTTTGTCGCCGACCCCGAACGCCCCAGCCTTACGTTGGTCGATGCCAACGGTGAGCAGCGCTCGTTACACGCACGCTTTGTGCTCGACGCCAGTGGTTATGGTCGCGTCCTGGCGCGCCTCACCGGCCTTGCCCGCCCCTCGACGCTTGAATCACGCTGCGCGCTGTTTACCCATATTGACGATCACATTGATTGTTCGCGTTACGACCGCGAGAAGATCCTGATCGGTTTGCACCCTGAGCATCCCGGCATCTGGTACTGGCTGATTCCCTTCACGAATGGGCGGGCATCGGTTGGCGTAGTAGGTGACCGGGCAACACTGGAAGCTGCAGGTATCAATGATGAGGAGCGCCTCTGGCACTTCATACGTGCCGAACCGAGGCTCGCCGAACTACTGGCCAATGCGAACGCCATTCGCGCGGTTAGCCGCTTAGAGGGTTATTCAGCAGATGTCGAGCAACTGCACGGCCCCGGTTTTGCCCTGCTGGGTAACGCGGGCGAATTTCTTGATCCGGTTTTCTCTTCAGGGGTCACCATTGCCCTGGATTCAGCCCTGCGTGCCGCCCCCCTGGTCGAGCGCCAGCTCGCCGGTGAGCACGTCGATTGGAATAGCCAGTTTGAACAGCCCCTACGACGCGGCGTTGCCACCTTCCGTGAATTCGTGGAGGCCTGGTACGATAGCCGCCTACCGCGCATCATCTTCAATGACCAACAGATACCACGCATACGCACCATGATCAGCTCAGTGCTCGCCGGCTACGCCTGGGATGAAGAAAACCCGTTCGTTGCCGCCAGCCGTCGGCGGTTAGACAGTCTGGCAGAGGCCTGTACCGATATGCACTGCGATACCGCAGGGAAGGAAAAATGACCATCACGTTGTTTCGCTTCGCATGTCAGGCAGGACTGCTCAGCGCCCTGCTTCTGCTGTTCGGCTGTGCCGGGCGGCCGGTGGCGACCGTACCCAGCCTCTCGACACTACCGGCGATGGAAACGCAGCGGCAGCGCCTGACGTTTGAACATAATAGCCAGCACCATGAGATGATTGGCGTTCTGCGCCACGACGACAAGACGTTGCGCCTGGTCATACTAAGCCCTCAAGGCCAGCGCCTGCTGACTCTGATACACGACGATAGCGGCAGCCGCTTTCTACAGGATGCCGCCTTTGAGCCGCCCTTTACCGCTGAGTGGCTGGCCAGCCGTTTGAGCTGGAACCTGTGGCCCGCACCGGCTATTGAACAAGCCTTTGGGTCCAGCGCCTGGTCAATCCAGGAGGATGAGACGGGCCGCACGATGCGCTACCGGCAGCGTATCGTGGCACGGATCAGCGGTGACTCGGCATGCACGTTAATTGACGACGTTGAGGCAGGTTACCGCTTGTATATCATGCCCCTTAGTGACACCGACCAGACAACCGCCCCATGCTTAACCCCTTGATAGCGTCTCAGACGCCTCCTTGTCGCCTCCTGCCACCGGCCCTGGTCTGTTCGATCGGTGATGACCTGGCAACCATTGCCGACGCCCTGTTTACTGGCCGTCGTGGGCTTGAGTATGACGACGTGTTTACCCCCGGGCGGCCTTTACCGTTAGGCCGAGTCACAACCTCCCTGCCCGATGCCCAGGCACTGCCGCCAGCACACCGTTCGCGCAATAACCAGCTGCTGGCCGCCGCCCTGGAGCAGTTGGCACCGACGCTTGAGGCTTTTCGCAAGCGGCACCCGCAGGCGCGTATCGGCGTGGTGCTCGGCACCAGTACCTCCGGCATCGGCGAAACCGAAACGGCGCTGGCTGAGCGTCAGCGCGAAGGCCACTGGCCCGACGACTTTCATTACCAGCGCCATGAAATTGGCTCACCAGCCCGCTTTGTTGCCGAGTGGCTCGGCCTGGACGGACCAACCTACACGCTCTCTACCGCCTGTACGTCGAGTGCGCGCGCCCTGGCAAGCGCCAAACGCCTGCTGGCGAGCGGTATGTGCGATGCGGTCATCGCCGGTGGGGCTGACAGTCTTTGTGGGTTAACCGTCAACGGGTTTGCCTCGCTTGAGGCGCTTAGCGACCGTCCTTCTCAGCCCTTCTCAGCCGAGCGCGACGGTATCAACCTTGGAGAAGCCGCCGCACTGTTTCTGGTAACGGCAGAAACCGGCGGCATTCAGCTCAGTGGTTATGGTGAAAGCAGCGACGCTTACCATATTTCCGCCCCTCGGCCAGATGGCCAGGGGGCCATTCAAGCGATGCAAGCCGCGCTTGCCATGGCGCAGCTGCCCGCCACGGCCATTGATTATCTCAACCTGCACGGCACCGCCACGCGCCAGAACGACAGCATGGAAGCCAAGGCAGTCGCAACGCTTTTCGGCAATACGCTACCGTGCAGTTCAACGAAGGCCCTGACCGGGCATACGCTAGGCGCCTGCGGCGCGCTCGAAGCGGCGTTCTGCTGGCTGACGCTCAATGAGGGACGCCTGCCGCCCCAGGTTCACGATAGTGACGTCGACCCAGAACTTCCGTTACTGAATTACGCCAAGGCGACGACTCATCACGGCCGTCGCGCGATCAGCAATGCCTTCGCGTTTGGGGGTAATAACATCGCCTTGTTGCTGGAACGTTTCAATGAATGATTCACTTATCCCCGCACGGCTTGACCTGCCCTGCGATATCGCGCCGTACGTGCCGCACCGCCTGGGCATGTGCCTTCTGGATACGCTACTGGCCGTGGGTGACGAACACCTACATGCCCGCGTCGTACCCCAGCCCGACGACCTGTTTGCCACACCAGACGGCATTCCCGGCTGGGTCGGGTTAGAGTGGCTTGCCCAGGCCGTTGCCGCGTGGGCGGGTGTGCAGTCCGTGACGTCAGGCGATACGCCGAAAATTGGCTTTCTACTCGGCACGCGCCGTTATCAGTGCCAACAGCCGTTTTTTCACTTCGACCAGCCGATACGCATCGAAGTGGAACTCGATTTTCGGGCAGATAATGGCCTGGGCGCGTTTCAGGGGCGCTTGCTAGATGCTCAGCAACAGCTGATCGCTAACGCCACACTCAACGTGTTCCAGCCCGATACGCAACAGGCGCTGGAAATGATGCAACAAGGAAAAACTCAATGACGAATACCATCCTGGTTACCGGTTCAAGCCGCGGTATCGGCCAAGCCATCGCCTTACGCCTGGCGCGGGATGGCTTCGATATCGTCGTACATTGCCGTCAGCGTCAGGCAGAGGCAAAAGCCGTCGCAAACCAGATTCGTGATATGGGCCGCAACGCCCGCGTGCTGTGCTTTGATGTTGCCGACAGGGCCGCGGCGCAGCAGGCGCTGGACGCCGATATCGAAGCGCATGGCGCCTACTACGGTGTTGTTTGCAATGCGGGCATTACCGCCGACGCCGCCTTCCCCGCGCTCTCTGATGAGGATTGGGACAGCGTGATCCACACCAATCTCGACGGTTTCTATAACGTTGTGAAGCCCCTCGTCATGCCGATGATTCGCCGCCGGGCGCCCGGCCGCATCGTCGTGATGTCCTCGGTTTCAGGCATGATGGGCAACCGTGGTCAGGTCAACTATAGCGCTGCCAAGGCCGGGCTGATCGGTGCCATGAAAGCCTTGGCCGTGGAACTGGCGAAACGCCGCATTACGGTCAACTGCGTTGCCCCAGGCTTGATCGACACCGACATGACCGACGACCTGGTTACCGAGGAAGCGCTTAAGTTAATTCCCATGCAACGCACCGGTACCAGCGAAGAAGTCGCAGCCACGGTGGGCTTTTTATGTTCAGCCGATGCTGGCTATATCACTCGGCAAGTATTCGCCGTCAACGGAGGGATGTGCTGATGGCAAGTAATGTACAACGCCAGGACGGGCTGGGGCGCCGTGTGGTAGTGACCGGCATGGCCGGTTTCTCGCCGATCGGCAACGACTGGCCAAGCATCAAGGCTCGCCTTGAGCGTTTGCAAAACGGCGTTATCCACATGGATGACTGGGAAAGTTATGACGGCCTCAATACGCGCCTTGGGGCGCCCGTGCGCGACGTTACCTTGCCTGCGCATTATCATCGCCGGGCGCTGCGCAGCATGGGCCGCGGCGCGCAGATGGCCACGCGTGCCAGTGAGCTGGCGCTGGAAGATGCAGGCCTGCTGGATACGCCGCTCTTAGGCAGTGGCCAGATGGGGATCGCGTACGGCGCCTCCGCTGGGGAGCCCGACGCCATTGCCGACTTTGGCAACATGTTGATCAATAAGTCGACCGATGGCCTGAACGCCAACTCCTATATTCGCATGATGGCCCACACCGCACCGGTCAATATCGGCGTTTTTCTCGGGGTGCGCGGGCGGATCTATACCACCTCAAGTGCCTGCACGTCTGGCAGCCAAGGCATCGGCTATGCTTACGAAGCCATCCGTTTCGGACGCCAGACCGCCATGATTGCCGGTGGTTGCGAGGAGCTTTCGGCTTCCGAGGCGGCCGTCTTCGATACGCTGTTTGCGACCAGTACGCGCAATGACGCGCCGCACACCTCGCCGCGCCCCTTTGACGCCGAGCGCGACGGTCTGGTGATCGGAGAAGGGGCAGGCACGCTGATCCTTGAGGAACTGGAGTACGCCCAAGCACGGGGAGCCACCATTCACGCAGAGCTTGTGGGCTTTGGTACCAACAGCGATGGCCGCCACGTTACCCAGCCGGATGCCAGCATGATGGAGCAAGCGATTCGCCAGGCACTGGAGGATGCAAATTTGCAGCCCGAGCAGATTGGTTATGTCAGCGCCCACGGCACGGCCACCGAGCGGGGCGATATTGCCGAGAGTCATGCGACACACGCGGTGTTCGGCTCAAACCTGCCCATTAGCGCTTTTAAAAGCTTCACCGGCCACACGCTAGGCGCCTGCGGTGCGCTGGAAGCCTGGGTCGCCATCAAGATGATGCAGGAAGGCTGGTTCCACGGCACCGCCAATCTTGACCGCCTTGATGATGCCTGTGCAGAACTCGACTACCTGAACGGCCCAGGACGGAACATTGACTGTGACTATGTCATGAGCAATAACTTCGCTTTTGGAGGCATCAACACCTCGTTGATCTTCCGCCGCTGGCCCTGATATCGCTTACGACTCAGTGCCACTCACACTACCTGCTCTCAGGTACTTAAACCCAGCAAGAAGGAACGCTAAATGAGCCGAGGAATGATGTTAATGGGGGTGCTACTAGGCGCTCTACTAGTAAGCACGACGAGCCATGCGCGCGACACGACACACATGCTCTCTATTGAGGACGCAATGAACACGCCCGATGCGAGAGCACGGCTTGATTCCAATATTCAATTTATCTTTGGCGACACCCCGCACGGCGAGATTACCGCCGAGCATGGTCCTGCCGTCACAAATAAAAAGACCAATGCTTTCAACAAGTCTGATGTAGAAGCCTGCGAGTGGGTCATGCTCTCGGCGCTTCTTAGCTTGCAAGACCGCGTCAAAGCGGAAGGCGGTAATGCGGTGGTTAACATTGAGAGTTTTTATGACCGTCAGCCGATGTCCTCGACCAGTGAGTATGAGTGCCATGCAGGGGCGCTTATGGCCGGTGTCGCGCTGCGAGGTGACGTTGTCACGCTAGCCGACTAATGACCGCGTATTTAGACATTGTGTTGGCCCAAGCCCCCGCTCACAGCAGCGGGGCTTGTTTATCGGCGCTGGGCAGAGAGCTTCTCTCCCAGCTTGCCGATGCTCGCGGCTACCACTGCCCTGTAAGCGAGTGGTCGCCTAGAGGCGGCGGTGCGCCGTGCCACCCAGCACTTCCGCCTCCGTGGAAAGCATGTCTCGCCCACCGCGACAACCGCGTGATTGCCGGTATCGCCACGGTCCCTGTGGGCATTGATATAGAGCATGTTCGCCTGCGGCATAAAAAACGCTTACCCGAACTGGTGGCGTGCCTGCCTGAGGCCGACGTACGCCGCAAGATACATCAGTCCGCTGTACCTCTAGACGCCTTTTACCGCGCATGGACACTCCACGAAGCGCTGTTCAAGCTGGATAGCCACTCCGGCACTCCTTCAAGCCATGTATTGAGCACCCGCCTTGGGCGGTTAGCCCCAGAGGGCAATGTGTATGCCTGGCAATGGCAGCAGCAAGGCTGGACCATCAGCCTCTGCGCACACGCAAGTTCACTTGAAATTCGCAGTCTCCCCAACCTCTCTTTTATGCAACTCGACTAACACTCGCCAACGCGGGCCGCCCCCTCCCTTACTTCCTGACGTAAAATAGTAGCTTGCTAACGACAGTGCTATCATCAGTGCCTTTGCCATCTCGATGTTCATCTAGGGAAGCTCACCATCAACCATTTAACCCATACCAAAGCCGTTCTGCTGTTTGCCAGCACCATGACGGTGATGTCGGGCGCGATTATTGCTCCTGCTTTGCCGGGTATTAGCCGCCATTTTTCGGATCATCCGCAGGTGTTGATTCAACTGATCCTGACGCTTCCTGCGCTGATGATTACGCTGTTCAGCCCGCTAATGGGCTATCTGGCCGACCGGTTTGGGCGCAAGCCTCTACTCCTGATGATGCTGTCCATTTATGGCTTGGCGGGGGGAGCGGGCTTCTTGATTGATAGCGTGAACCTGTTGTTAGCATCACGGGCGCTGATGGGCATCGCCGTGGCCGGTATTTTAAGTATTAGCACCACGCTGGTTGGCGATTATTTTGATGGCCCCGAGCGGGTGCGCTTTTTGGGTCTGCAAAGTAGCTGCATGGCGCTCGGTGGCGTGGTGTTTATTAATTTGGGTGGGCTACTCTCCGACTGGAGTTGGCGGGGACCTTTTCTGCTCTACCTGACTGGGGTTTTTCTACTGCCTTATGCCTGGACGATGCTCAAGGCGCCTAAGCTTCAAAGCAATGCGCAGGCAGGCCACGTTAACGCACCGGTGAGCGTCGACTATGTGCGCACCGGAATTGCCTATTTGGCGGGCATGCTGAGCATGATGATGTTTTATATGTTCCCGGCGCAGTTGCCTTTCTTGCTTTCAGAACAGGGTGAGGTCAGCGGTTTAGCCATCGGTATTGCGCTCTCCACCGCCGCCTTTACCGCCAGCATCGTGTCGTTCTGCTATGGCTACTACAAACCCTTTTGTCGGTTATGACGATCTATGTGGCGGGCTTTGTATTGGCCGCGCTGGGCTTTCTGGTGGTGGGCCTTACGCAGAGTTATGCCATGGCGATTGTCGGTGCGGCCATTTCGGGGCTTGGCCTGGGCGCTTTTATGCCCAACACCACGGCCTGGCTAATGCGTATTACGCCACAGCGAGTGCGTGGCCGCGTGTTTGGTGGCTTTACCGCCACCTTCTTTCTTGGTCAGTTTATCTCGCCCATTGCGGTCGCCCCTGCGGTTACCTGGCTTGAGTCACTGCGCAATGTTTATACCGGCATGGCCGTGCTCTGCTGCGTGTTGGCGGTGATACTGGTTATCCTGGGCAGGACGCTGCTACGCGCTGACAGCACGCTTTAAGCGGTAGCAACGTTTTCATGCCAAGCCGAGAATCAAGAAGGCGAAAATACCAACCCAATGATGCTGACAAAGATCAGCACCGCGCCCAGCACCCGGAAAAACACGCCCGTATCGGCTTTGATGATATAGCGGTGCGCCCGCTCACCCACCAGGTGCCCGGCATACGCGCAGGGCAATAGCCATAGCTGATGGATCAGCTGTAGGTCCACACCGGCAAACACAAACGAGATCATCTTGATCACGACCAGAATGAACCACAGCACGAACATGGTATCGCGCAACTGCTCCTTGGCGACATGTGAGGCAAACACCGCCACAATCAGCGGCGCACCAATCAGCGACGTACCGCTGACATAGCCGCCCAGGGCCAGCAGCACATAGTCGACGTACTTGTTGTTGCTTTGAAACGGCTTATTGAGCACATAGCCAATAGCGTAGACCAGCACGATGCCGAAAATGATGCTGGTCATGATATTGGCAGGCAGCGTTAACAGGCCCACCACGCCAACCAGCTTGGGGATGATCATGATTTTCAGGGCCTTGCGTAAATAGGCCCAATCAATATTGCTCTGTACCGGCGCGTTGCCACTCTCCCGCTTTATTTGGCGATTACCCTGCCAGGCAATCCAGCTGGAGAAGATCAGCAGATGAATGGCGATAATCGGCAGGAAAAGCAGCGGATCGTTAACGACCAGCAGTAGAAACGGCAACGCCAGTACAGCGCCGCCAAACCCCAGGCTGGTTCTAACAAAACCGCTCCAGGCAAAAATCAGCCCGATCAACGCATACTGATACCACAACAAATCCGCCATTCACTTGCGTCCCTGGTTATCACGCTGGTTATCAAAATGATGATCCGCCTATCGCCCACCAGCTGGGTAACAGCGCCTGCACGCGGGTGTGGGCAAAGCGATCATCCATTAATACCACAACCCCTTCGTCGTTGGGGCTGCGGATCACTCGCCCGGCGGCTTGTACTACCTTGATCATCCCCGGAATGCGGTAGGTGTAGTCGTCGCCCTTGCCAAACCGCGCTGTGAGGCGCGCTTTAAGCGCTTCGTTGAAGGCGTTAAATGGCGGCAAGCCCAGCGTTGCAATAAACGCTCCAATCAGCCGGTCGCCGGGCAGGTCGATGCCTTCAGCAAAGGCGCCGCCCAGTACGGCAAAGCCGATGCCCTGCCCACCCGGCGTAAAACGCTGCAAGAACGCTTCGCGCTCGGCTTCACGCATGCCCGGCGTTTGGACAAATGCAGGGATGTCAGGGTGCTGTTCACAAAACCGCTTAAGCGCGGCTACGAGGTAGGTGAAACTGCTAAAAAATGCCAGGTAGTGGCCCGGCGCCTGCTCGTACTGCTGGGCCATTTCGGCCACCATCGGCGCAAGCGACGCCTCCCGGTCGCGAAAGCGGGTCGAGATATCCCGGCGAATGCGCACTTCAAGCTGGCGGGCCACAAAGGGCGAGCACACTTCGCGCCATACCGTGTTCGCTGGCAGGCCCAGCAGGTCACGGTAATAATGGGCAGGCGTTAGGGTGGCGGAGAACAGCACGGTGCTATGCGCAGCGTTGAAGCGTGGCGCTAAAAAGTCCGCCGGTATCAGATTACGCAAACCGATTAGCGCCTTCCCTCGGCCTTTTAACGTGAGATCACACAGCGAGTGATCGCCGAAATTCTCCGCCAGGCGGCAAAATGCCAGCGCCTCAAACAGCAGCTCCTGCAACTCATAAGAGATATCTTCGGGGTGCTCGCCCAGGTGGTTGGTGATCGAGGCGGCAACGTTCTGAAGGGCGCCCACCAGTTTATCGGGTAGCGACTCAAGCAGGTGATAGCCTTCCCGTTCCGTATCATCCGGCTTACTTTCGGCGACGTCTTTCACCACGGCCTGCCACTGCCGGCCAAGGCTTGCCAATGAGCGGCTCAGCGCTTTCGGGGCGCTACGCTGAACGCAGTTAAAACGCTGCCGGTCAAGCTCGGCGCTATACATGCCACGTGCCCGCTCGACCAGGTTGTGCGCTTCATCCACCAAGAGTCCCACTCGCCAATCATTAGCTTGTGCTAGGCCATGCAGCAGCGCATGACGATCAAACCAGTGGTTAACGTCGCCCACAATCACATCGGCCCAGCGCGCCAATTCCTGGCCCAGGTAATAAGGGCAGACGCTGTGAGCAAGCGCCACCTTACGCAGCGCATCGCGATCCCACCAGCTTTCAGCCACGGCGGCCTGGCGTGCAGCGGGCAGGCGGTCATAGAAGCCAGCCGCTAACGGACAGGCATCACCATGGCAGGCGGTTCCCGGGTATTCGCAGGCCTTTTCACGGGCAATGAGTTCCAGCACACGCGGCGCGCTGTTATCAGAATGTTCGGCGGATTGTACAGAAGGGCGAAGCTGAGCCAGGGCGTCCAACGCCAAGCGGCGCCCTGGCGTTTTCATGGTCAGAAAAGCAATGCGATCAAGCTGCTGGCGAGGCATGGCGGTGAGCATGGGAAACAGCGTGCCCAGCGTTTTGCCGATCCCGGTAGGTGCCTGTGCCAGCAGGCAGCGCCCGGTGCTGGCGGCCTTGTAAACATCTTCGGCAAGCTCACGCTGGCCGGGGCGAAACGTGGCATGGGGAAAGCTGAGTTTTGTTAACGCTAAATCACGCGCCTTGCGATGCACCGCTTCCTGTTCGGCCCAGGCAATAAAGCGCTCACACTGGATGATAAAAAACGCCTCAAGCTCGGCTGCCTTGGCATTCTGGTGGAGCAGCGTCTCTTTTTCAGTGGCGATATCCAGATACACCAGCGTGAGCGTGACCTCCTCCAACTCGCGCGCTTTGCATAACAGAGCGCCGTAGATCTTCACCTGCGCCCAGTGCAGCGCGCGCTGGTTATCAGCCATGCGCTCAAGGTTACCGCGGTAGGTCTTGACCTCCTCCAAACGGTTTTCGGCAGGATCGTACCCATCGGCGCGTCCGGTGACGGTGAGGCTTTTGTAGATACCGGAAAGCGGCATTTCGGCAATGTAGTCATCGCCTCGGCGGCTGGCGACCAGGGTATGCCCGGCAATGCCTTCCTGGGCGCTGGGCGATGGGGTAAAGCGGTGGTCCAGATCGCCTTCACGGGCGGTAAAATCACACAGTGCGCGAACGGCTATCCGATACTCCGTGGCGCTACTCATAACGTACCTGGCGAGCCAGCCAACCACTGCACGTAACACACCGCAACCGGAATACGATGCTGATGAAAAAACGCCAGCCAGCGGCGCTGATTATCCTGAAGCCGGTCACCAGGGCCTTTCACTTCGATAAGCCGATAGCGAGGCTCATTTGGCGGCGCGTTTGGCAGAAACTGGATCAAGTCGGGCAGCCCTGCCCGGTTGGCTTTAATATCTTGTAAAAGCCGCCCAAAGCAGGCTTTCAAGTGGGCAGCGGGCAGGCACTCAAGCGCCAGCGCTAAAAGCGTTTCGTCCAGCAATGGCCAGTGTACAAAGGGGGACGCTAGGCCATATTTTTGCTGCCAGGTTGTGTGAATCGTCTGCCGGTAGCTGCCATCCTCTAGCTGTGCCAGGCACTCATCAAATAAACCACGCCGCCGGGCGACGAAATCTTCACGATAGAGATCCGCGGGCCCGCTATGAAACGGATGAAAAAACGCCCCTGGCAGAGGAGCAAAGATAGCGGGCCAACAGAGCAGGCCAAACAGTCCGGTAATGAGCGTGTTTTCCGCATAGTACACCGGTGCTTCAGGCGTACCGACGTGCTGCCCAACGGCGCGCTCTACCGGCTGAGGGCCGGGAAGCGTTAACTCCCAGCGCGTGTAGACGGGCTCATGCACCGGCGGCTGCGCCTCCATTTTCAACTTTTTACGCAGCCGAGGCAGCAACCGAGCGAGTGCCTGCGCTTCGGTTTCATTGGGCGTAAGTTGCTGGGCATTCATTGCCAGCTCAAATGCCTCCTGATACCTACCCAGCCGCTCCAATACGCGCAGCTGGCGAACGCGGGCTTCACTGCTATCCGCTTGTGCATAAAGTAAAACGGCCTGCTCGGTTTGGCCACTGCGCTCCGCTTCGCGGCCCATCTGCAACAGCACGCGGGCGTGCCGAGTCGCTAACCAGGCGTTAGCAGGTTTGGGCGGTAGCTCACGCTGTAGATGTTCAAGTGACTCGCCCTCTTCAAGGCGCTGCCTAAGCCTATGCAAGACGAAGTAAGCACTCACTTCCTCGCGTTTCTGAAAGGCACGTGAGGCGGCGGTAAACGGTACGTTTTCAAACCGCTGAAGCCCAAGCTCCGTCAGCACGAACTCGGCCCAGTCCTGGCGCAGGTTGCCAAAGAACATCAGCCGTAGCCGGTCGCACACGTCCATTACATTAAGGCGCACGATGCTGTCCGACGCTTTTGGCCACCACTCGGTTAACGGTTTTATCTCGGTGAGCTGGGGCGTTAGCGTGGCCTGGAGTACCGCTTTGCCAGCAGACGCGGGCAACCCCGCATCGCGTATAGGCGTTGCCAAGGCAGAGCGCAGCTCGGCCAAGCGCAGTTGATGAAACAGCTCATTCACACTCAGCGCCGGGGCAGTATCCACCCAACCAAGCGAGGCCAAAGGTGCGAGGGCATCTGCCGTGTCGCCTATTTCCGGGTAGTTGAGTTTGTAAAGCCGGAACAGCTCGCCCTTGCGCATTACCATACGGGTAAGCAACGCCTGGGAAGAGCGCGGCAGCGTATCAAAGCGGCTTATAAAGGTGAGTTCGTCAGTATCTAGAAGGTCAGCGTGGCGCTCACCCACCCACCCCAGCACGAAGCGGAAGTTCGTCAGGTAGTAGAAGGGGTCGTCGAGCGAAGCAGTAACGGAAGTGGCAGAAGCACTGTTCATGCATCCATTGTATCAGCGCGATTTGCCCCGCGTCATGGGCTATTTCAGCCCACGCGGTGCTGCCTTAACACCTCAAGTGCATCATCCACTTCGTCATGGGAAACGCTGGAAGACACGGGGGATTGGCGGGTGGTGCGAGGCTTCGCACTATCACCTACCAGTACGTACCATTCGGCTTCGGTGAGGTAGTGCTGACACCAACGACCCAGGCCGTCGGCGACTACGTCACGGCTCTGCTCGCCACCGCGAAAGCCGTGGGCCAAGTAAAGCAGGTCCTGCCGGGCGGTGCGCGCACGGGCATTGCCGCCATGCACCTTGGAAAGCGGGCAGCGCCGGTCGTAGGCCGCGTTGGTTAACGCATTAAGCCAACGCTCCAATTCATGCCCCTGAATACCGCCGTAAACTGCCACGCCTGCGCTCCCTGCCCGTTAGTGGGGGCGTTAGCCTGCCCTAATAAAGGCCAGCTGTCATCTATCTCGCGAGTTTATCTGCTCAAACCCTTGTAGCACATTGACGACGTTGACACCTATTTCTTCAACCGCATAGCCTCCCTCCATTAAAAAGGTAGTGGGTAGACCGGCTTCTGCCAAACGCTTGCCCAAGGCAATAAAGTCATCACGCTTGAAAGTGAACGCGCTAATAGGGTCGCCTTCGAAGATATCCACGCCGAGCGATACGATCAACAGCTCACACTCATGGGTTTTGATGGCGATAAGCGCCTGCTCCAGCGTTCGCATCCAGGTGGCTACGCTAGTGCCAGGCGCCATTGGGTAGTTGAGGTTGAAACCCTGCCCTTCGCCCGTACCGGTTTCATCGGCGTAGCCTAGATAGTAGGGAAAGGTCACATCAGGGTCGCCATGTAGCGAAGCAAACAGAACGTCGTTACGCGCATAGAAAATCTGTTGGGTGCCGTTACCATGGTGGAAGTCGACATCCAGCACCGCCACGCGGCGTCGGCCTGCATCCAGCGCGTGCTGGGCAGCAATCGCGGCATTGTTAAAAAAGCAGTAGCCACCAAACTGATCAAATGCAGCGTGGTGCCCCGGCGGGCGGCACAACCCAAAGCTGGGCTCTCCTGTGGCCAAGGTATATTCCACGGCGCCCAACGCGGCATCCTTACTCGCCATGGCCGCTTCAAAGGTGCCTTCACAAATAGAGGTCTCCGCCGCAAGCGCATAGTAGCCAAGCTGACCACTCACCGAGTGCGGAATTTTATCCTGTCGCAGGGTGCGCGCTGGCCAGATATTGGGGATCGCCTCACCGCTATGCCCAGCTGCTTGCCATGCCTGCCAGCAGGTTTCAAGGAAGCTGACGTAACTGGCGTCGTGAACCGCACATACCGGCTCTAGGCCATAGGCGCCAGGAGCGCATACTTCGAAACCGGCCTGACGCAGTTGTTCGAGCACTAGGTCAACACGCTCGGGGCACTCAAAGGGGCTGACAAGCGCCCCGTCATGAAGCTCAGTTCGCGCCTGGCGCAAACGGCTATCCTCAGAGAAAAACGTCAGCATGTTGGCTCCTGAATAACCGGGAAAGGCGGGCAGGCTCGTATAAAAACGAGCGCTTTAGCTTTACGTTAGCTTAATCCACTTCTATAGAAAGCGGCCAGCGCGTTGCCCAATGACGTTTTTGAACAGAGGTTTTCTGTTTCAACTGATACTCTGCCCGGCTGGCGGCGGCCCTATCTTCAAACGGCTGGGCGCCCAGCAGAGCAACCGGTGGGTTAGCACGGGTATAACGCGCCCCTTTGCCCGCACAGTGGGTGCGATAGCGTTTGGCGATATTGTTGGTGATGCCCACATAAGTCCCGCGTCGGCACTCTAATAAGTAAACATACCAAGGGGTTGAGGGTAACGACATCCCAGCTCCTTAGGGAGATAAATGGGCAATAAAGGCTTGCAGGGCTTCCACTGGCATCGGCTTGGCCAGTAAATAGCCCTGGAAAATATCACACTGATAGCCCAGCAGGCGCTGATACTGCTCTTCAGTCTCCACTCCTTCAGCCACGACCTTGAGCCCCAAATGGTGAGCCATGGAAATAATCCCCTGCACAATCGCCGCGTCATCGTAGCTATTGGTGAGTTCATTAATAAAGCTGCGGTCAATTTTCACCGTGCTAATAGGCAGGTCCTTAAGATAACTAAGGCTTGAATAGCCCGTACCAAAATCATCAATCGACACGCCAATGTGCATACTGCGCAGGGCATGCAGCGTATCAATCGCACCTTCGGCGTTATCCGTCAAAATACCTTCGGTCAGCTCCAGACTCAGCTGTTCCGCCGGTAGGCCGGTGGTTAGCAGGGTTTGGCGCAGCGTGGCGAGAAAATTGGAGCGCTGGAACTGGAGCGGTGAAAGATTAACCGCCACACGTATTTTACCCAGCCCTTGTTGCGCCAGTGACTGCATATCCTGGCAAGCACGTTGGAGTACCCACTCGCTGATCGGAATAATTTGCCCGGTGGTTTCTGCCAGCGGAATAAACCGCGCAGGAGAGATAAAGCCTTTTTCCGGATGCTCCCAACGCAATAGCGCTTCCACACCAACAAGCTTTCCCTCCCGATTCATTAACGGCTGGTAATGCAGTGCGAACTCTTCGCGCTCAATGGCTTCCTGGAGATCATTACGCAGCACCATGCGCTCGCTAACCGTATCGGTAAACGCGTGGGCAAACCACTCGTAGGCATTACGCCCTTGCTGCTTGGCCTTGTACATCGCCATATCGGCTTGTTGAATCAGCGTTTGTGGCTGAAGTGTATCTGGCTGGCTCATCGCGATACCGATACTCGCGGTCAGGTAAAGCTCTTGGGATTCAATACGGTAAGGGCGCGCCAACATAGGTAGCAACCGCTCCACCAAATCAACAACGTCAGACTCGTCGTTAATCGCCGTTTGCAGAATAACGAACTCATCCCCGCCCATACGGGCAACCGTATCCTCAGGCCTGACCGCATTGATAAGCCTACGGGCAACTTCGACCAACACCTGATCACCCACTGCATGCCCCAAATTGTCGTTAATGGGCTTGAAATCATCCAGATCCACAAACAGCACGGCCAGGCGCTTTTTATCCTTACCCAGCCTGGAAAACTGCTTTAACAGCATTTCCTCAAAGAATGTACGGTTAGGCAGGCGGGTCAGGTCATCATGTGAAGCATTGTGAGCCAAACGCGCCTCGTACGCTTTATGCTCGGAAATATCTTGCTGTACGCCGACAAAGTGCGTTACCTGATCGTCCTGGTCGCGTACCGGTGCTATATACAGATCATTCCAGAATAGCGTGCCATCTTTGCGGTAATTGCAGATAGTGACGTTGACGTCTTTCTGCTCATTAATACAAGCACGAATGCGTTGGATAACCACCGGGTCGCTGCCAGGCCCCTGAAGCAGGCGACAGTTTTTACCAAGGATTTCCTCCTGGCGATATCCCGTTATTAACGTAAACGCTTTATTGGCATAAACAATGGGCAAATCAGGCTGTCCAGCATCGGCGATCACAATGCCGTTAACGCTGGCTTCCACACTGCGCTCCAGGATACGCAGGCGAGACTCCTGTTGACGAGCAGCCGTCACCTCCTGAGCAATGGCATGCACCCCTTGCACGGTGTTATGCACCACCATCGGCAGGTGAATAATATCCAATTGATGCAAACGACCCGCGCGGTCTTTCAGACTGAGTTCATATCGGTCAATCCCCCCTTGCAGGGCCGTTTCGATATAGGCCTCTACTCGCGTCACATCCTGCTCAGCAATAAAGAAGGTGAACGGCTTGCCGAGCATTTCCTCAACGGAGTAACCGGTCAGCGACGCGCAGGTGGCATTGGCCGTTACAAAGCAGCCCGCCTCATCCAGGGTAAATACCGCATCAGGATGATGGGTAAACAATGAGCGATAGCGCTGCTCGCTCTCCTCCAACGAGCTCCGCACCTGAAAACGCTCAACAGCCAGCGCCATCAAGCCCGCCGCTTTTTCAATTCGCGCCGTATCGGCACTGTCTGGGGTGCTGGGCTTTGGGTAGTAAACCGCAATAGTGCCTACCAGTTGGCCCTCGCCACCGTAGACAGGGCTCGACCAACAGGAGGCAAGCCCGGCCTGTTTGGAAACGCCATGATAGCCCCGCCAGCGCTCGTCCTCGGCAATATTAGCGCATATCACCGTTGCCCCCTGGTAGGCGGCACTACCACAAGCGCCATTATTCGCGCTGATCAAAATGCGTTGTATCGCGCTGCGGTAGGCGGCGGGCAGCCGGTCTCCCGCAATGAACTCCAGGTGAGTACCTGTATCGTTAGCCAACATGACAGAACAGAGTGCCGAAGGTAACTCGCGCTCCAACATAAGACACAGACTTTCCAGCGTTTCCTTTAGGGGCTGCTCTTGGGCAATCATGTGCTGAATCGCCTGCTGGTCTTCCAGTGACTGACGCGTCTGAACAAGCTCGCGGGCACGAGCAACACTGACGCTCACAACGCCAAGACTAAAAGCCAACAAACCACTAAGCAGCAAGCTACCTAACGCAACCGCAAACGACAGCAGGTTCAATTGATGCCAGTTGTGCTGGTTACCTGGGTAGGCATAAAGCACCAGGTTAATGCCGCCGGGCAAGCCGATATAGCGTGACGCCAGCGCAAGCTCTGGCGTTTCCATACGGTCGGCAGCAAAGCCAGCGGGGTGTAGCTTCATCAGCGGCATGTCATCACGATTCACGCTCACCTGGAAAGGGCCCACCTCTAGGCGTAACTCGTTTTCCAACATGGTGGCCAGGTTAAAACTGGCGAACAGGTAACGATTGTTAGCGGGAACCGGGATAACAAATATCGCTTCGTGGGGGCGGCTGGTATCCGTCATCAACATCCTTGGACGACCGAGCGGAATTTGCATCCAGGCACGTGTTTGCTCTTCCTCCAACTGCTGACGCAGCCATCGTTCCATTTCAGCCGTCCGCCCCTCTCCCCACTCCCAGGACAACTGCTGCTGATCAACTATCGCAATGGCGCTAATACTGGGGATGTCCCGCAGATAGTGTTGTGCGTCATTATCCAGCAGGCTCACATCCCAGTCTGTGCCCATGGCGTTCAGCCGTTCCGCCATTCGTTGCATTAATCGCAAGCGGTCTTGTGTTGCCCGCTCGATATTGAGTTGAACGTTATCCAATAGATAGGCGGCTTGCTGTTGCAGCGACGTTTGTTGATAGGCGTTTAACAATAGCCAGATAAAACAACTGATCGTAACGCCCCATAGCGAGGCGACGACGGTCACCCGGCCTGGATTTAGACGTTGCGGTTTACCCCGTAAGCCTGCTGCCAGCATGGCGGTACCTAAAAAGCAGGTAATGACCAATGCACTCATGGGCGACGATGAGAACAGAGGAGATGCACCGCTTAGCGTAAGCCATAGTTTTCCAACCACAAAAAGGGCAAGCCCCCACAGGCTTAGCCCACCGGCTATCCATAACCAGCGCCGCCATGCGGTAGAAAGCCCCAACCAAAAGCACACCCCAATCATTAAAAAAAAGCCTGCCGACAAGCTGGTGATACGCGGCCCATTGCTGAGCCATGAGTCGCCTCGACCGCCTTCCAGGCTATTATGTACCAAGGTGTAGGTGACAACCAAAAACAGAGATAAGATACTGATAGTTCTTGTTTTTCTCCACCCCTGAAGCGACGCCAGCAGCGCAATGCCGACCAGCAGAGTGACCAGTGCTCCATCCGGCACTAGCGTTGCAAAAAATGGCCGTGTCGGCACACTGAGACCGACCACCACCCCGACGACTCCCATGCAAACGAGGGTTGCCGATATCATAAGTAGCAGGGTTTCCAACGCCAATTGGCGCGTATTTATCCGCATGGTTCTACGCCCCATCAGGCCTTGGCATTGATATCTTTCACCGTCCCAAGTGTACCCGTTCTGTGAGTGATACCAGCTCATTAAATTGCTCATCCAAATAGTCGCGATAAGTGCTCAGCGACCGATAATCAATTAATGAGCCATACTCATGTGTAATCCGATGACGTAATGGCTCGCTGGCAAGCGCGTAAGCTAACGCATCGTTCAAAACGGCAAGCTCTCCCGATGGTGTTCCTGCAGGCGCAAACACTCCTCGGTCGCTCGTATGGACCAGATCAATTCCCTGCTCACGAAGCGTAAGAACGTCCGGCAACCCAGAGAGTCGCTCACTCCCCGCTACGGCCAGTGGCACCAAGGCACCCGAGACAAAAAGAGTGCCCGCCGAGGGCAGATTAAGCATGGCGAAATCAATTTCTCTAGCCACCAAAGCTTCTACCTCGGAGGCCGTATCAGGAAAATGAACCAACTGTACATCCGAGAGCGAGATACCGCTTTGTTCAAAAAACTGCAGCCAGAACAAGTGGTCGGTGGAGTTAGCGATAACGCCAAACTTGAGCGGGGTTGAGGAAGTCTGCACTAACGCGCCAATATCGCTGGCTTGTTGGGCCGCATGCCCTGCATACGTGGCGGGAATATTAATCGTGCGAACCAGCAGTGACACCGGCGCAAAGTCTGCATGGGAAAACGAAGCGAGCCCCGCCAGGTACGAAAGATCAATTGTTTGATGACTGCCGAGCAACGTATAACCATCGGGCGAGGCATTTTTGACATACTGAGCGCCCCGCATGGCTTCACGACCGGGCATATTAACCACAAGCACAGGCTGGTCTAGATAAATTTGTGCCGTGTCAAAAATATCCCGAAACAGCACATCGGTCGCCCCTCCTAAACCAAAGGGAATGACAACGGTAATTTCTCTATCCGGGTACCGATTTTCAGCAAACGCGAACGTCGTTCCCCACAATAGCAACCCACTGACAAACCCTAATGTGATGCAATAACGAGCGAGTCCCCTGCCACTATATGCCATGACATCAACCCCTCGTTTTTATTAGTTAACGCATAGCTACTCTTTGCAACATAGCTTTAATTTTCGGCCGCTACCACAAAAGCAGGGATCGTTACGCCGCGGCTTGAGACGCACGACATCAGGCGTACCATCCACGTACCACCACCGGCTCTGCTCAAACACGAAACGCGAGTTTTCTTCAAGCATGTGCCAGCGGCCACGCTCTTTGAAATAAGCGCGAAAATGAACATAACCTTTATCAGCATCGGGGGGCGTCTCTTCGGATGCTGCTTTAACAATGATGAGAGCCTTCCACTCGGTATTAAGGTCCGGTGATAGCGCTTCAGGGCGAGTGCTCACGTGCCAAGTGGCAAGCACGTAGTCGCATAGATTCAGCGCAAAGGCACTGTAGCGAGAGCGCATTAGCGCTTCCGGGGTAGGGGCTGGCGCGCCATCGTGGTAACGGCCGCAGCATACGTCAGTCGACAACCCTGTACCGCAAGGGCAACTTTTTTCAATTAGAGACATCATAGAAAGGCTCATATATCACGGTCACTTAAGCCTAACCGATAATCCTTAAAACCGTCCTACACATGGCCTATGTTTTCGTTCGATTTTGGCCCCATATTAAGCGTATAGTGACTGAGCAAGATTTTTTTGACTTACGGAGTACGAAACACGACCCAAGATTCTTTCCAAATGCAGCGGAGGTTCTCATGAAGGTTTATAAACCCGAATGGCAGTGCACGTTTAGCGTAAACGAAGGCGCAGAAGAATCAGCCAACTGGAAAGAGCGAGTCGCCTGGCGACTGCGGGCGATAGCCGACCGTTTGGACGGTGCTGGTCGGACGCTGAAGGTTAATTGTCATGTTTCTCCTCAGGTCAGCCAGGAGGAAATGGATACCTGCCTGGGCAAAGGGTTTGAAGTGACCCAACAGCTGTTAACCCAGTTGGCGCATCAGCAAGCGTGTGAAGATGTGATGCGCAATGCCAAAGCCGAGCTTTTCGAACAGAACCACCAGCATCATTAACATGGAGGAGGCTCCCACCCGTTGAGCGGGTGGGTTGAAATGCGTCCATTCACATCGTTTTCAAACACGTTCTCAGATACCTTTCCCCACGACGTTTTCAAGTGCTTGTCTAATCAGCGTGATAGGGCTGGTGTAGCGCGTCTCCCAAACGCCCCATAAACGCCAGGCACGCTTCAAGTTCGCTTTTCTCAATATACTCATCCGGCTGATGCGCTTGAGCGATACTGCCCGGACCCAGAATAATCGTTTGTAACCCTTGGCCTTGAAATTGCCCCGCCTCGGTGGCGTAGGCCACTGCGTGGTTGCAGCACTCACCTGGCAGGTGGTCCTTGGCCAAGCGCAGTACGGCGTGATTATCTCGGTCGGCAAGGCCTGGCACCGTTACATTCAGCGGCTCGGTCGTAATCTGGACGTCCTTGCCACGCGCCCTTAGCTCGGCACTTAACGCGTCGGCATACGCTTCAAAACGAGCGAACACCTCATCAAACGTCTCGGTGGGCAGGTGGCGTATTTCCCACTCAAACTGGCACTCACGCGCCATGATATTGATCGCCGTACCGCCCTTGATCTTGCCTACGTGGAGGCTGGTGTGGGGTACGTTAAAGGCGTCGTCTACCTTGCCCTCCTCCACCAACGCCGCCATGGTGTCTTCGATGAAGGTGACCAGTCGCGCTGCCACATGAATGGCCGAAGTGCCCTGATTCACCTGACTGCTGTGCGCTTCGCGCCCTACGACGGTGGTGCGCAGATTAGTGGCGCCCTTCTGGGCCACGACGGGCTGCATGCTGGTCGGCTCACCAACAATGACGTGCGCGGTGGTTGAGTAGTGCTCGTAGAACCGTTTGATCAGCGCAGGCGCACCGACACAGCCAACCTCCTCGTCATAGGAAAAACCAAAATAGATCGGCTGCTGCAAAGGCGTTTTCACCCACGTGGGCACCATGGCAAGAGCGCAGGCAATGAAGCCTTTCATATCACAGGTGCCACGGCCGTAAAGCTTACCGTCTTGGCCGTCATGCAGGGCGAAAGGATCTGTCGACCAGGGCTGGCCTTCCACCGGCACCACATCGGTATGGCCGGAGAGCATCACCCCACCTGGCGCATCAGGGCCTATACGGGCAATCAAGTTCGCCTTGGTGCCGCAGGGGCTCATCACCCGTTCGGAGGCGACGCCGTACTCTTCAAGATAAGCTTCGACAAATTCGATCAGCGCCAGGTTAGAGCCACGGGAGGTAGTATCGAAAGAGACCAGTTTGGTTAATAGCGCTATTGCGTCACTCATACGACTCTCATTAGTTATGCACATTGTCTCAACCCTATCATCGCCCTCGCAGAGCGCCTACTACCAATGCCCTTGGATAAAACCCAAAGCTTTTATAAAACCTTGGTCCAGTTAGCATTCATCAAAATGTCATCTACACTCATTATTGTTCAGTGCACCCACAAATCTTAAAAAACGCATTGTGCCACCTGGCTCGCGCCAGGCCCAAAAGGAGCTCACATGTCTCGTTTTATGTTACGCGCGTTATCTACTGGCATCACCGCGGCTACGCTGAGTGTTTCCGCCCACGCCGCTACCGAGATCACCTGGTGGCACTCCATGGGCGGCGAGCTGGGCGAGCGCTTGAGCGCGCTTGCCGAAGACTTCAATGCCACCCAGGATGGGTACCGTGTTACGCCCTCCTATCGGGGTGAATACGAACAAACCATGGTTAACACCATTGCCGCTTTCCGCGCAGGCGAGCAGCCCCACATCGTACAAATTTACGAAGTGGGCACCGGCACCATGATGGCCGCCCAGGGCGCTATCTATCCGGTGTTTGAGCTGATGGAAGAGCACGGCAACACCTTTGATCCGGCTGATTATCTGCCCGTGGTAACCGGTTACTACACCGACACCAACGGCAACATGCTCTCCATGCCGTTCAACTCGTCCACACCGATTCTTTACTACAACAAAGCCATTTTTGAAGCGGCTGGCCTCGACCCTGAATCACCGCCTACTACGTGGGCTGAGATGGGCGAGATGGGTCAACAGATTGTCGATGAAGGCGCGGCCTCTTGCGGCTTCACCATGGCCTATGCGGCCAACTGGGTCGGCCTTGAGAACTTCTCAGCGCTGCACAATCAGTCCATCGGCACCCAGGAAAACGGCTTCGGCGGTCTGGACACCGAGTTTGCCTTTAACGGCGACGTACAGGCGCGCTTTTGGGATCAGTTGAAAGAGTGGTCGGATAGCGGCGTCTACAGCTACGCAGGCCCAGCAAACGGCCCGGACGCGGCACCCTCGTTCTATTCCAGCGACTGCGCGATGTACATGAACTCGTCAGCGTCACGCGCCGATGTGTTGGCTAACTCCGACTTCGACGTAGGTTTTGGCATGCTGCCCTACTACGACGACGTAGACGGCGCACCGCAAAACTCAATCATCGGCGGCGCGACTCTGTGGGTACTTTCCGGCCATGAAGACGACGAGTACACCGGCGTTGCTGAATTCCTTGAGTATCTCTCCTTGCCTGAGATTCAGGCCGAGTGGCACCAGGGAACCGGCTACCTGCCGATTACCACTGCCGCTTACGAGCTGAGCCAGGAGCAGGGTTACTACGATGAGAACCCAGGCGCGGATATTGCCATCGAGCAGATCAACTTAAACGAGCCGACAGAGAACTCCAAAGGCCTGCGCTTTGGCAACTACCCCCAAGTGCGCATGGTTCTGGACGAAGAGTTCCAGGCCGTACTAGCCGGCAACAAGAGCGGTCAGCAAGCCCTGGATGATGCGGCAAGCCGCGGCAACCAGATCCTGCGCGACTTTGAGGCAGCCAATAACTAAGCGCTTCGCGTTACTTGTCAACAAACCCCGGCTTTTATAGCCGGGGTTTGTTATAGGAGCCATCCCATACGCCCAAGTCACCGGGGCCTATGGGATGGCTTACTTCCTGGCAGCTGAGCACAGCGGCCAGCCGCACCAACGCCCGTACGACAGGATGTGTCATGCAGACCAAACGTTCCACCTATCAAAACCGGTGGCTCCCTTTCTTACTGTTAGCGCCGCAGTTGGCGATTACGCTGGTGTTTTTTATCTGGCCGGCAAGCCAGGCGGTTAAGTCGAGCTTCGAGCGCACCGATGCGTTCGGCTTTAAAACAACGTTTGTCGGTCTGGAGAACTATGCACGCGTTCTGGCCGACCCCAGCTACCTGAACGCGCTGGGGCGCACCGCGATTTTTTCCGTCTCGGTGACGGTACTTTCCATGAGCCTGGCGCTTTTACTGGCCGTTTGCGTCAACCGTGTGCTGAAGAGCGCCAAGTTCTACACCACGCTTCTGGTATGGCCTTACGCCGTCGCCCCAGTGGTAGCAGGTGTGTTGTGGTGGTTTCTGTTCAACCCCACCATCGGCCTCCTGCCGCATCTGCTCGACTGGTTCGGTATCAGCTGGAATCACCGCGTTTCGGGCTCTCAAGCAATGATTTTGATCACCATTGCCGCCGCTTGGAAGCAGATCTCCTATAACTTCCTGTTCTTCCTGGCAGGGCTGCAATCTGTTCCGCAGTCACTCATGGAGGCAGCGGCCATTGATGGCGCGGGCCCCTTCAAGCGCTTCTGGACCATCGTGCTCCCGCTGCTATCGCCCACCACCTTCTTTTTGCTGATCATCAACATCAACTACGTGATGTTCGATACCTTCGGGGTGATTGATGCCACCACCGCAGGCGGGCCTGGCCAAGCCACCATGACATTGGTCTACAAGGTCTACACCGATGGCGTAGCGGGGCTGAATATAGGCTCCTCATCCGCCCAGTCGGTCATGCTGATGGGCATCGTGATTATCTTGACGTTTATCCAGTTCCGATACGTGGAACGCCGGGTCAACTACTAGTGCGTTAAGGAAGTAAACATGGTTGAAAACAGACCCTTTCTAAATATTCTGACCCACCTGGTGCTGATTGCAGGCGTATTGGTGGTGGCGTTTCCGGTGTACGTGGCCTTTATCGCCTCGACCCACGAATCCAGCGCCTTCGTGCGTGGGGTGCTGCCGCTGCTTCCCGGCGACAACATGTTTGCATCCTACCGGCAGATGCTCAGTTCCGGTTGGCAGGTAGGCGGCACGCCGCCGGTCTGGCTGATGCTGGGTAACTCGCTGATCATGGCGCTAACCATTGCGATCGGTAAGATCGCCATTTCGATTCTTTCCGCTTTTGCGATTGTCTATTTCCGCTTTCCGTTTCGCATGCTGGCGTTCTGGATCATTTTTATCACGCTGATGCTACCGGTCGAAGTGCGCATCATCCCCACCTACGCCGTTGTGGCAGATCTCGGCATGCTGAACTCCTATGCGGGCTTAACCCTGCCACTGATTGCCTCCGCTACCGCGACCTTCCTGTTCCGCCAGTTCTTCATGACCGTACCGGAAGAGCTGATGGAGGCCAGCCGAGTGGATGGCGCCGGGCCGATGAAGTTCTTCAAGGACATATTGCTGCCGGTATCGATCACCAATATCGCCGCTCTCTTCGTGATCATGTTTATTTACGGCTGGGTGCAGTACCTGTGGCCACTGCTGGTCACCACCGATGAAGACTTCTACACCATCGTGCTGGGCATCAAGCGCCTGATGGCCTCGTCCGACCGCGTACCCGCTTGGAACCTCATTATGGCGACCGTCACGCTCGCCATGCTGCCGCCGGTATTAGTGGTGCTGTTTATGCAAAAACTGTTCGTGAAAGGCCTGACCGAGACGGAGAAATAAGATGGCCAGTATTACCTTGGAAGGGCTTAGAAAAACCTACGCAGGCGACGTCCATGCCGTTAAAGGCATTGACCTGGCGATTGAAGACGGTGAGTTTGTGGTGCTGGTAGGCCCTTCAGGCTGCGGTAAATCCACGCTGTTACGTATGGTAGCCGGGCTTGAAACGATTACCGACGGCACGCTCAAGATTGGTGATCGGGTGGTCAACAATCTCGAACCCGCCGAGCGCGATATCGCCATGGTGTTTCAGAACTACGCGCTCTATCCGCATATGACGGTGTACAACAACCTCGCGTACGGGTTGAAAAACCGTGGCTTTAAAAAGCCCGAGATCGAAGAGCGGGTACGTAAAGCGGCCAAAATGCTTGAAATCGAAGAGTATCTGGAGCGCAAGCCGCGCAAGCTCTCCGGCGGTCAGCGCCAGCGCGTGGCCATGGGCCGGGCATTGGTGCGCGAGCCCGCGGCCTTCTTGTTCGACGAACCGCTCTCCAACCTGGATGCCAAGCTGCGCGTGCAGATGCGTGTGGAGATCAAGCAGCTTCAGCGCCGCTTGAAGACCACCAGCCTCTACGTAACCCACGACCAGTTAGAAGCGATGACGCTGGGCGACCGTTTGGTGGTGCTTAGCGCTGGCAAAATCGAGCAGGTAGGCACGCCCATGGAAATCTATGCGCGCCCTGCGTCGATGTTTGTAGCAGGTTTTATCGGCTCGCCTGCGATGAATATGGTACCGCTTGAGTACCTGCAAACGCGCGGCACTCATGACCTGCTAAACGATCTTCCCGCCGATACCGACACAGTCGGCATTCGCCCGGACGATATGCGCCTATCGCCACCCGATGCACCCCACCTGGTGGTCGACTCCACGCTGGAGCTTTTTGAAGCCGCCGGCGCCGAGAGCCATCTTTACGTGCGGCTCGCCGACAGCGACCAGCCCACCGTGATTCGGGTAAGCGGCCAGCCGCCGGTCAACGAAGGCGAAACACTACGTTTCTATGTCACCCGCGAAGCGCTGCACCCGTTTAACAGTGTAACCGGCCAGCGCGCGGGGGATTGACTCGCCTTTTACGAAAACAACAGCCAGTAGAAAAAGAGCAAGTAAAAAGGGGCGCTATAGGCTAGGTTTGAGAAAGCATTATTGACTATTATCCACTTTGGCGCCCCTATAGATGCGAATGGGTCTTCTACCATGCGTCCTAAACCCTCCTTACTCGACACCCTTTATCGTACTCATGCCAGACGTGTTCAGGCGACCCTGATTCGTCTGCTGGGCGATTTCGAGCTTGCTGAGGAAGCCATGCAAGATGCCTTTGTAGCCGCGGTTCAACAGTGGCCTGCCAAAGGCTCCCCCGATAACCCTCAGGCGTGGCTGATCCGCACCGGCTATTACTGCGGAATCGATCAAATTCGTCGACGCAGTACAGCACGACGCCGGGCACATTTGCTATTACCGATGGAAGAAACCTGGGAATTCGACGATGTCGCTATCGCAGATGACTCACTGCGGCTGCTGTTTACCTGCTGCCACCCAAGCTTAAGCATAGAAGCACGCCTTGCGCTAACACTACGAGAGATGTGCGGGCTAACCACCGAACAAGTCGCCCGTGCCCTACTGATGAAACCTTCAACCGTGGCACAGCGCATCGTACGGGCAAAACGCAAGATTCGCGATGCGCATATTCCCTATGCGGTACCTGCGCCGGAGGCATTGCCCGAGCGTTTGCCGGACGTACTCCAGATTATTTACCTGGTTTTCAATGAAGGTTATTCAAGCAGTAGCGGCACGGCGGTGGTCGATATCAGCCTGACCCGCGAGGCGCTACGTCTTGGCGAGGAACTGGCAGCGTTGCTACCCCAGGGTGAAGTGTTTGGGCTACTGGCACTCATGCTGCTTACTAACGCCCGCCGGGATGCCCGCCAGGATCAACAAGGCGGCCTGGTCACACTGGAAGCGCAAAACAGGCGCTTATGGCACCAGAAGGAAATTCACACAGGTATTGAGTGGCTCGAACAGGCACTCGCCCTTACCCCTGTTGGTTTTTATACCCTCCAAGCCTCAATTGCCGCCGTACACGCCCAAGCCCATGACCCTGGGCAAACCGACTGGGCACGGGTTGTCCGGCTGTATGACGCTTTATGCCGCCATTACCCATCGCCTGTCCTGACCTTGAATCGCGCGGTGGCCGTTGCCATGCATGATTCCCCAGCAACCGGATTGAGCCTGCTTGATGAGCTATCTCATCATCCTCAACTCTCTCGCTACTATTTATTGTATGCGGCACAGGCGGATTTGCTACGTCGACAGGGCAACAATGACGCCGCGCGCGATGCCTACCAAAAGGCCCTGACATTAACCTCTCAGTATCCAGAAAAACGCTTTTTGCTCGACAGATTGACCGAACTTTAAGCATCGCTATAAAAACATCGTTATAAAAAAATAATCTGCAGGCCTGTCGATTTGCGAACACGCCAGACGTCTAGAGAGTATCCACCACAATAAAAGAGACTCTCAATGAAATTCATGCTGATACGGCGTGCCGATGCGGCCACCGAAAATGGCGTTATGCCATCCCAGGAAATGCTTGCCGCCATGGCTGATTACAACGAGCGCATGATGCAGGCAGGCGTACTCGTAAGCGGCAACGGCTTACATCCAACAAGCGATGGTTGCCTGATCCAGTTCAATAACGGCACTCCCACTATCCTCCCCGGCCCTCTGGCTCCTGCCAGTGAGCGTATCGCTGGTTATAGCGTGCTGGAGACACCTTCACTTGACGTCGCTTTGGAGTGGGCACAACAGTGGCCAACGCTGGATGCCGACGGCAACGTACTCCTTGAGCTAAGGCGCTACTTTACACTTGAGGAGTTTGAGCCCGGCACAGGCCTGGATAAGCATCACGACCATGCTCGCGTATCGGATGCCATGAATGTGTATGTCGCCTTTCCTGGCACCTGCCGGGAAGCCATGCAGTTCTATGCCGACGTGCTCGGCGGCCACATAGAGTGCTTGCTGACTTACGCAGAAACCCCAGCGGCGGAACATGCGCCCCCTTCACTGCATGACCGCATCATCCACGCCTCGCTGAACCTACGCGGTCGTCGCTTGATGGGCGCCGACATGGCGCCTGAACAGCACATGCCACCACATGGCGTGCAGATTCAGCTGGAGTATCAGGAGATCGAGCAAGCCTCCCTAACCTTTACACGGCTTGCCGAAGGCGGAGAGGTGATCATGCCTTTTGAACCAACATTCTGGTCTGCAGGGTTTGGCATGGCCACTGACCGCTTTGGCGTACAGTGGATGATCAATGTGTCGGCGGATAGTTGCCTTTCTACTGAAGGAGAAACGCCATGAAATATGCGGCCTTAGTGTATTACCAGGAACAACTTATTAGTGCCATGAGCGACCAGGCGTGGCATGACCTTAATCAGGAGTGCATCGCGGGGGTAGAGCGACTGAGCGCTCAAGGAAGTTACCTGGCCGGTGAAGCGCTGCAGCCAATAGACACCGCTACCACGGTGCGTGTACGCAATGGCGAGACAGTGATTACCGACGGTCCGTTTGCGGAAACCAAAGAACAGCTTGCCGGTTTTTACCTGCTCGAAGCGCGTGATTTAAACGAGGCGCTACAGCTAGCCAGCCGCATTCCACCCGCGAGACTCGGCAGCATTGAAGTACGCCCCATTCGAGAACTCCCGCCCAAAGCCCAGACTGGAGAAGCATCATGAGCACCACCACTCAACGCTATATTGATGGTTTTGTCGCGGCCGTGCCCACGGCTAATAAAGAAATATTCATCGAGCACGCCCGTGTTGCTGCCGAAGTTTTCAAAGAGCATGGCGCGCTGCGGGTAGTCGAGTGCTGGGGCGAGGATGTCCCCGAAGGGGAAATCACCTCTTACTCCATGGCTGTTCAGCGCAAGGATAATGAAACCATTATCTTCTCGTGGATCGAATGGCCATCCCGCGCCGTGCATGATGAGGCGATGCCCAAGGTCATGAAGGACCCACGCTTACAGCCGGATATCAATCCAATGCCGTTTGATGGCAAGCGGGCGATATTCGGTAGTTTTGCCACGCTTATCGATGAGTGACCAAGCTTCTGCCTGGCTTTCATGACTCTGAATAAGGGCCGCCTCTACGTAACGTCCAGACGGCCCGTCATCCGCGTTTAATGCTGGCGAGCCTGGTCAGTGATGCGCCCTTCAACCTGATAACCCACGTCACCTAACGAAACCATATAGTCGCGCAGCATCTCCCAGTCGGTATTGCCGACAATGGTGCTGCGCTCATCATCATAGGCGGCTTCTAACGCGGTATGGCTGTCGCCACCAGCTGCGGTAAAATGGTTGGTGGCGATGGTGTAGGTACTTTCAGGGTCTACCGGCTGCAACATGCCATTCTGCGTCACCTTCAGGCTTACAACGCGCTCACCAACGGGCTGGCGGCTGTCATACACCAACTCGGTACCGTTCGACACCTGCAGGAAACCGCCGTTTTCATCCGGGGCATTTGCCAGTCCAATCTCGAACGTTTCCAAAAGCTCCGCGCCCGTCACGCTCACCAGCGCCAGTCGATTGCCAAACGGCTGCACGGCAACCAGCTCACCCACACTCACATCACCCTGGGCGATGGGCTCACGAATACCGCCGCTATTTTGAATGGCCAGCACGGTTTCCGGGTTCACCCGGCGGGCAGCAGCAAGCTGACCATCGGCAATCAGATTGCCCAGCGCCGTTTCATCGGCACGGACGCTTTTTTCATCACCATTGCCGTGGCGCGGGTTGGGCAGGGCTGAAACCACCCGAGCGCCCACCAGCGTATCGCGTACTTCTTCAATTTTCGCGGTATACGGCGCCAAGAGGGCGGCAGCTTCGGCGTCTGGCTCGCGCTCGGCGGAGGCAAGCAGCTCCCCGTTGGCCTCCAGTACGTTGCCATTATCATCGAACGTTACCTGCATGACGCCCAGATGCTGACCGTACTCGCCTGCCTGACCAATCACGGTGGGTGCCATCGGCTCGCCCCGGTCGTTTTCGGTCAGCATAACAGGGGCTTGCAAGTGAGTATGGCTGTGCCCACCGATGATCACGTCCACCCCCTCCACGTGCTGGGCAAGTAACAGGTCGTTGCCCATACTCGGGTCGCTGTCGTAACCCAGGTGAGTAAGCGCGACGATCTTATTGACCCCTTGGGCTTCAAACGCTTCCACCATCGCCTCAGCGGCCGCCCTATAATCGTCAATAGCTACCTTACCAGGGCTGGAGACGGTCTCGCTGCCTTGCGTGCTTAGCCCGAAGATGCCGATTCGCTCGCCACCTTGCTCTACCACAATGCCATCGTAAAGGTGGCCAGGCTTAGGCTTATGTTCGGGCTCGGCACCGATCGAATCACCGAGTAGCTCGGCAAACTCCGGCGAGGTAGAGAAATCCAGATTCGCGCCCACAATAGGAAAGTCTGCGGCAGCAAAGAAGGCCGCAAGAGCCTGATGCCCCTCTTCCGGATCGCCCAGGTCGAACTCATGGTTACCGGGCACGAACGCGTCATAGCCCATCAGGTTCATGAACTCGACGGCGTCTTGCCCTTGGTATTCGGTGAAATAGAGCGTACCCGAAAAGATATCCCCAGCGTCCAGCAGCAAGCCATCGCCGAACCGCTCGCGCGCCTCGTCCAGCGTGGTGATGAGCTGAGGGTAGTGGTCGGTACGTCCGTGCAGGTCATTGGTATGAAAAATGGTCAGCGTATAGGGCGCAGCATACGCCGAGGTAGTCAGCAGCCCCGCCGCTATCCCTAGCGCAATACTGTGAGGAATAAGACGCATCAGTATGGTTCCTTTTATATAAGCGTTATAGCAAAACGATAGCGTGCCCTAAAAGCCTGACAAATTGGTGACGGCAGAGAGCACCCCGCCATGCCCTTACGGTAACCAACGGCAGCTTCCGCGTCATGAAATACGCCGTTGGGCCGTTAAAAAACACGTCTCTGGCACGCTTTAACTTAAGTTCAATCCCGGGCCGCCCGCTTTTACAACCCTCCCCCCTTGACTACCTTTTGACCAATACATCTGCGCATTAAAGAGGACTGATACCAGGATAAAAAACAAGGGATCCATGGAGGAATGCCCACATGAACCGACCGTGCACGATTACGTTTGATGATAAAACATTAACCGGCAACGCCGATGAACCGCTAATCGACTTTCTAAAAGCCCAAGGCATTAACTTACCCAGCGTCTGCTATCACCCCTCCCTGGGGCCTATCGAAACCTGCGATACGTGCTGGGTTAATGTTAACGGCGAGATAAAACGAGGCTGTACGCTGCGTACCGAAGAGGGTCTTAACGTTTCCAGCCAAGACAGAGAGGCCGAAGCCGCTCGCCATGAAGGAATGGATCGCTTGTTAGCCAAGCACGAGCTTTACTGCACCGTATGCGAGAACAACAATGGCGACTGCACGGTGCACAATGCACTGGTAGAAATGCAGATACCCATCCAGCGCTACGAATTCACGCCCAAGCCTCATGAAAAGGATACTTCTAGCCCTTTCTACACCTACGACCCGGACCAGTGCATTCTGTGCGGCCAATGCGTGGAAGCGTGCCAAAACGTCGAAGTTAATGAGACGCTGAGCATCGACTTTTCCAGCGAAAACCCGCGCGTACTCTGGGATGGTGGCGAAAAGATCAACGACTCAAGCTGCGTACATTGCGGCCACTGTGTAACGGTTTGTCCGTGTAATGCGCTGCAGGAAAACAGCATGTACGGCCAGACAGGCCCGCTGACCGCACTGCCCTGGTCGCTTAAACGGCCGATGATTGAAATAGTCAAGGAAGTCGAAAACACCACCAGCGCCATACCCATCACCGGTGTTTCAGAACTGGATGCCGCTTTGCGCGAGCCGGGCATCAAACGTACAAAAACGGTATGCACCTACTGCGGTGTAGGCTGCGCGTTTGAGATGTGGACCCGTGATCGCAACATTCTTAAGGTTCAGCCCACGCCAGATGCCCCGGCTAACGGTATCTCCACCTGCATCAAGGGCAAATTTGCCTGGGACTTTGTAAACAGTGAAAAACGCCTCACGACACCGCTGATTCGGGAAAAGGGTCAGTTCCGTGAAGCCAGTTGGGACGAAGCACTGGATCTGGTGGCGAGCCAACTGATAAGCGTGCGCGACACCCACGGCCCACAGAGCGTGGGCTTTATTGGCTCCAGTAAAGCCAGCAACGAAGAGGCCTACCTAACGCAGAAAATTGCCCGGCTGATTATTGGCACCAACAGCGTGGATAACTCATCCCGCTACTGCCAAAACCCGGCGACTAAAGGGCTTTTCCGCACTGTGGGTTACGGTGGCGACGCCGGTACCATCAAGGACATAGAGCAGGCTGAAGTAGTGGTGCTGGTAGGCAGTAATACCGCCGAAAACCACCCAGTGATTGCCTCGCGCATCAAGTCCTCACAGAAGCTGCATGGCCAAAAGCTGGTGGTGTTCGACCCGCGCAAACATGAAATGGCCGAGCGGGCGAATCTTTTCATGCGCCCCAATGTCAGCACCGATTTAATCTGGGCGTCGGCGCTATCACGCTATATGTTCGATAACGACCTGGCCGACCATGAATTCCTCGGGCGCTGGGTCAATAACGTCGATGAGTATCGTGAATCGCTGACGCCGTTTACGCTTGATTTTGCCGAGCAGAAAACCGGCATTCCCAAACAGCAATTGATTGAGGCCGCTGAATTAATCGGCCGGGCAAAACGTGTCTGCCTGCTATGGGCCATGGGAATTACGCAGCATAGCCACGGTTCGGATACCAGCACCGCGCTTTCCAACTTGCTGCTGGTCACTGGTAACTACGGCAAGCCGGGTACCGGCGGTTATCCCATGCGCGGTCATAATAACGTGCAAGGCGCCAGCGACTTTGGCTGCTTGCGCAACATGTACCCAGGCTATGAAAAGGTCACCGATGAAGATGCCCGTAAACGGTGGGCCAAAGGTTGGGGCGTTAAGCCTGAACAGCTCTCCAGTGAAATCGGTTATGGCAACTTCCTGATGGTGCAAGCCGCCGCCGAGGACAAGCTTAAAGCCATGTACATTATTGGCGAGGAAACGGCCTTCTCCGACTCCAATACCCATAACGTCCATTCCGCATTTGAAAGCCTCGACTTTATGGTCGTGCAGGACATGTTTTTAAGCCGTACCGCTGAGTTTGCCGATGTCGTGCTGCCCGCCTGCCCCAGCGTCGAGAAAGACGGCTCCTTTGTTAATACCGAGCGGCGTATTCAGCGCTTCTACCAAGTGCTTGACCCACTGGGCGATAGCCGCCCGGACTGGCGTATTTTAACGGACCTTGCCGCGCAAATGGGCCACGACTGGGGCTATAACCACCCCTCCGAGATCATGGCAGAGTGCGCATCTATATCCCCCATGTTCGCCGGGGTCAGCTACGAGCGCCTGGAAGGCTGGAAGTCGTTGCTCTGGCCGGTTGCCGAGGACGGCACCGATACGCCACTGCTGTATACCGATGGATTTCCGACGGAGGATGGCAAAGCTAGCCTGTTTCCACTGGAGTGGAAAGAGCCTTCAGAGGCCTCGGATAAAGAGTACGACCTGATGTTGAACAACGGTCGTCTGTTGGAACAGTTTCAGGGAACCAATCAGACTGGCCGCTCGCCGGGTATTTGTGACCAGGTAGCCCATGGGTTTGTTGAAGTTAGCCCCGAGCTTGCCGCCGAGCGCGGGATCGAAGACGGCACATGGGTCAAGATAGCTTCACGTCGGGATAGCATTGAGTTTCCAGCTATCGTCACCGAGCGTGCCGCAGGAAAAACTCTTTTTATGCCCATTCACTTCGGCAAACTGGGGGTTAACTCGCTGACCGGCGAACATAACGACCCCGATGTGCAAACACCTGCCTATAAGGAAGTTGCCGTAAAGCTTGAAGTGCTCGACAAACACACCGCCCTCCCGCTCCCCAGTAACAACTACCGCTACGGCCACCGTACGCCCAATAAGGGCGTTGCGGTCGAGGTCAAATGGGCAAAGGATGACTACCAGCTTCCGCCTGCCCAGCTTCCGCCTGCCCAGCAAACCAATCCGAGGAAAATGTGATGGCCGAACGAATTTCCTACGACGTGCCGCCGCCTACTATCGGCCCGGATGCTCAGGAGGAACTTGATAGGCTGGTGCAAACGCTCCATGAGCACGGTCTGCTGCGGTTTGCCAATGACATGGTTGCCTCTAATCATGAGCTAATGCGTATTGCGGTAGACGGGTTAAATAAACCCGGCTCGCTTAACACTATTCAGAACTTATCGGTCATCGTGATGACGCTTTCAACGCTACCACCAGATCGGTTTTACCAAGTGATGTTTGCGCTTAAAGAGGGAATTGAGCAGGTTGGCAACCATCGCCATGAGGACAAGGCCAAGCACAAGGAGCAAGCACGAAGCCAGGACAAAGAGAAAGAAGAAAAAGACAGCGCCCCCGGCATCACCGGGGTGTATCACATGCTCAAAGATGACGAGCTGTGGTATGCCCTTAAACCGATTCTGGCAGGCCTGCGGGCTTTTTCCGAGCGGCTGGACCAGCCCATAGATAAACCGGTGACGGATTTCACCGGCAAGCCTACCGAAGGGCCTTAAACATATTGCTTAAGGCTGTGTAGGGTTATTAACGGTGGCGTGAGTTTAATCCTTCTCAAGATAGACAGTCCGAGAGGGAAAGGCAAAATCGGCGTCATGACCATGCACGATGGTAATGATATTAAGGTAGATATCTTGCTGGATCGCCAGCCATTCAGCCCATTTCGTGGTCCTGGTAAAACCATAGACCATAATATTGAGTGAGGAATCCGCAAATTCGTTGAAGTAGACGAGGAGAGTCTGCGTGAAATCAATGCCGTCGTGCTTCTGAAGCATCGCGCGAATATCGTTGACGACGGCGGCAACCTTGTCAGCATCCTCGTACCTGAGGCCGATCGTAGTACTGATGCGCCTGTTACGCATCTGCCCCGGATTTTCGACGCTGATCGTTGAGAAAACGGAGTTAGGGACGAAGAGCGGGCGGTTATCGAAGGTGATGATCTTCGTCATTCTCCAACCGATTTCCTCGACGGTACCCTCAATATTACGGTCCGGAGACCGAATCCAGTCACCAAACTTGAAGGGGCGGTCGAAATAGAGCATCACGCCGGAGAAAACATTGCCTAGAACATCCCGTCCGGCAATACCGATGGCGATACCGCCGAAGCCGCCAAAGGCCAAGAGGCCTGAAAAGCTCAGGCCCAGATGTTCACCGAACAAAAGCAGTAACACCAGCACCATTGCAAGTTTAAGGATGCGGGCGATGCTTGTGGCCGAGGTTTTATCACTTCCCTTCGTTACCTGAGCGGCCGTCAGGCGGTTGATCAGCAGGAAGGTTTGCTGCATGGCAGTTAGACCAATAGCTACCAAGGTCAGGTCGTCAATGATGTCTGGCTTTATGGCGGAGACCTTCCTGTCGACCAGTATCTGATTGATGGTCTTATTAAGAGTCAGCAGGAAACCCGCATTCGCGGCGAACAGAACAACGTGAACGGAAATGCTGTGGGACCAGCTCTTTCTTTTCCGCATGATAAAACCGGAGGCCAGCGCGACCGTCAGAAAAGCTATCAAGAGCCCCGCATTTATCCAGTCGTTGATCATCATGTTTCCGTTCCTTGTTCCAGGAGCCGCCAATTTCGCCCAGCTTCATCGCCATGTAAAACCAGTGTTCATTCATGAATACCCATCCAAGCATAGCAAATCTTCTTTATTAAAACGTCATTAGAGCCTAATAAAACATACCACTTCTTAGCAACGCACTACCAATATGCTCAAGCAACATCACAGAACGTAGTGGCATGCGCCCACGGCCCTTTTTAGTTGTCCGTGAAAACCCTATTGTCCTAATAACACTGCAGCACACCCAACGGTAAAAAAAATAGCCAACGAATCTTTTATTATAAAATTCCTCTTTCAGTTGCTTTTATCAGGTTGTAATCTATTAATAATAACGCCGTTAAAAAGCAGGCCTATCAATAAGTAAATAAACGGCGATTGATATTTATGTCACTAGTTTTTCACTGTCCTGACTTGGCAATGTCATCGTTACCGGCCACACTAAGTTAAAATATGATTAAGGGGCGTATCGTTTATGCGGCTATGTATTGTGAGTGAAACGTGGTCACCCGATATTAATGGCGTTGCGCACACGCTAAGCCGCATTAACCACGAACTGCACCAGCAGGGCGTAACGGTCGACGTGATTCGCCCGCGCCCCAAAGTACCCGGAAGTGCTACGCATATAGCCCAGGAAATGCAGGTTAAATCTGTCGCTTTACCTGGCTATGCGGAAGTACAGGTAGGCTTGGTAACGCCCGCTAAGCTGCGCCGTTTCTGGCGTAAGTACCGTCCTGATACGATCTATCTTGCTACCCAAGGCCCGCTTGGCTGGGCGGCACGACATGCGGCGAGGCAACTCAATATTCCTCTGGTGGCGGGCTGGCATACCAACTTTGACCACTACTGCCACGATTACGGTGTGTCGTGGTTATCCTCTGCCACGCGGCGCTATTTACGCTACTTTCATAATGGTTGTACCACCACGCTGGTCCCCACCCATTTACAAGCCGAGACGCTACGCCGCCAAGGCATTCACGGTGTTAAGGTGCTGTCGCGCGGGATCGACGGAGAGTGCTTTTCACCCGCTTTTCGTGATAGCGCGTTACGCCGTCAATGGGGAGTGAGTGACCATCAGCCCGTGGCCATTTATGTCGGTCGTTTAGCCGCTGAGAAAAACCTCACGCTACTCCAGGAAACACTGCAAGCCATGCGTGAAGTGCGCCCGGATATGGCCCAGGTCATTGTGGGCGATGGCCCAGCGCGTACGCAGCTTGAAAAGGCGCTACCTGATGCACACTTCACCGGGTTCATCGATAAACATGAATTAGCCCGCCACTATGCTAGCGCCGATATCTTTGTCTTCCCTTCGCTGTCAGAAACCTGGGGCAATGTGATTACAGAAGCCATGGCCAGTGGTCTGGCTGTTGTGGCCTATCGATACGCAGCAAGCGCTGAACTGATCGAAAATGATCAAAACGGAATGACGATAGCGCTTGATGATGGCGACGCGTTTCAGCAAGCAGCGGTCGAGCTTTGCCAACACCCCGCCGACTATGCACGGCTAGGGCGTGTTGCGCGCCTTCGCGCACTTGAGCAAAGCTGGTCGGGCATTGCAGACCAGTTTATGCAGTACCTTCAGCAAGCCCAGGAGAATTACCATGCGTCCGCGCCCGCTTGTCGTATTCGATCGTCTTGATTTACTGGAGTGGCGCCTCTGTCAGCGGGTGACACGACTCAATCTGTTTCGCCCGTGGCGAATTCTCTTGCAAGCCGCCAGCCGAATAGGTGACTGGCCTATCTGGGTACTGCTGATAGCCGCTCAGCCTTGGCTACAACCGGATGGAACCTGGCGTATGGTTCAATACACCAGCATCGCACTGCTGGCGATGGCGGCTTATCGCTTAATCAAAACGCGCCTGTGCCGCGAGCGGCCTTTTATCACCTACCTTGGGGGCGTGCATTGCGGGGAGCCTGCGCGTGACCGTTACAGTTTCCCCAGTGGCCACACCATGCATGCAATGATGTTCAGCGTACTGGTGGCAGTCCATACGCCGTGGTTGCTTCCTTTAGTAGTGCCTTTGGCCTTACTGATTGCGGTTTCTCGTGTTGGGCTTGGATTACACTACATTAGCGATGTTCTTGCAGGCGCCGCTATGGGTTATGGCTTTGCTCTACTTAGCCTCTATTGGGCAGGCTAAACATTAACTATTCGCCAATTTAACCACGACGCACTACGTTAAAACCAACCCTGTCATTTACTTGGTCTTGTGAAGACGGCATACGCCCTCTCGCATTCATTAAGGAGTGATGTGATGACCATGACGGTTGGTGAGCTTTTTATTGCACTGGTGATTATCTCTCTCGCGCTCGTCGCAAGTAATGCGCTGCGGCTTCGGATTGGCTGGCTACGTAGGCTATTCTTACCCAGTTCCGTCATTGCTGGTCTTGTGCTTTTATTGATGGGCCCAGACGTTATCGGACGCTTGCTGCCTACTTTTTTTGAAGAAAGCCCCGGTCTTTTCCCCACGTATGTACAAGAGAGCTGGTCTGCGCTACCTGGCCTTTTGATCAACGTGGTATTTGCTGCCCTCTTTATCGGTAAAACGATTCCTGGCATTCGTACTATTTGGCTGCGCGCAGGCCCCTAGGTCGTTGTTGGACAAACAATGGCGTGGGGCCAATACGTGGTGGGTCTGACGCTGGCGCTGTTGATACTTGCCCCCTTGTTTAATATGAACCCCATGGCGGGTGCCCTTATTGAAATTGGCTTTGAAGGCGGCCATGGTACGGCCGCTGGCATGGCCGATACGTTCTCTGACCTGGGGTTTGAAGAAGGCGCTGACCTTGCACTTGGTCTCGCCACCGTGGGCATTGTTTCCGGTGTACTCATTGGCACGCTCATGATTAACATTGCCGCGCGCCGCAACATCATTACGCCCAGCAACGAGAACGATGAACCTGATGACATGATCCGTGAGGACAGTCGTCCTTCTACTGAAGAGTTTAGCGAATTTAAAAAAGACCTCATGCATGAAGCAGGAACCACTGACCCGCTTAGCCTGCATATTGGGTTGGTGGGCATTGCCATTTTAATAGGTTGGCTGCTGCTCTCTGGCCTGCAGTGGGTTGAGCAAGCCACTTGGGCAAGCAATGGAGGTCTTGAGATATTAGCGCACGTGCCGCTATTTCCTATCGCGATGATTGGCGGCGTCATCGTCCAGTTAGTGATCACGCGCTTTGGCCTGGAGCACCATGTTTCCACACGTACCATGGCGCGAATTGCTGGCACCGCGCTTGATTTCACCATTGTCGCTGCACTTGCCACGCTGTCACTCACCACCCTGGGGGAATACTTCCTGCCCTTTTTACTGCTTGCCGTCGCCGGCATTGCTTGGGGGTTATTCGTTCTTATCGTGATTGCCCCCCGAGTGATTCCAGAAGGCTGGTTTGAGCGAGGCATTGGAGACTTTGGGCAATCCATGGGGGTCACAGTGACGGGCTTATTGCTGATGAGAATGGCTGACCCCAGCAATAAATCCGGCGCGCTTGAGAGCTTTGGCTATAAGCAGCTCATGTTTGAACCGGTAGTAGGTGGTGGGTTATTTACCGCCGCTGCTTTGCCCTTGATAGGCGAGTTTGGTGCGCTCGCCATACTGGGCTTTTCAGCTATTTTAACCGTCGGCTGGTTAGTCTTTGGCCTGCTGTACTTCGGACGCATGGTGCCCGACAGAGGCCGTGGCCGCTGGCAGAAAAAGTAGCCCGCCGCGTTATGCTCACCCCAAACGATCATGCCCACTTGCGTGGGCATGATCGTTTGTGTACGTATTCTTTTTAGAACGCGCCGTTGGGCGGTAACCATCAAATATCAGGCGGCATATCTTCGCGATCTTCTATTGTGATCATAAAAGAGGTTTTAAACATCATGTATAACCCGATAGCTGAAAATCCCAAGAACAGCACAAACATGCATAACATCAATCCCATCGCCATAACGCTTGTCCCTGAAATGCGCGGCTGCTGCATTGGCATGTTCTAACCGCTTAGATTTAGTATGCTGCAAGGATAGACTATATCGGTGGCTTCATCTGTACAAAGCTTGTGCAAATTATAATTAATAAACAAAACTTTATAATTTTCAATGGCTTAAAAAATACGCAACGCAAAAAGACCACACCGCTTACGCGAAATGGTCGTTTTGCATCTCTGCCGATCCTTGGCTTCGACGATTGGCATATCCTTACGCCAATACATATGAGCGGATGAGTGTCCTTTAACGTCCTGTTCTCTACTTGGCTCCTGCCTTCCCTTGTTTCCTATCAATCCGCTCATGTTGTTCCTACTCATAATACTGCAGGCTTTAGGCCAACTGCCAGAAAATAAACAAAAAGCCAACAAAATCAAAAATTTGTAATAAAAACACTTTCCTAAAAACAACGAAAAACTCTCTTTAACCGTGTGCAAAAAAGGCACATGCGACAAAAATACCTGCTCATCGAATGGTCACCGTGACACCAATCACCACTTGGGAAGCTGAACGTTTGGCTATTGCTCACTTTATTTCGGCAAAAACGTACTACTTCTTACCCTAACGTGTTATTGCTGGCTAATATAAAGAGAAGGCAAGATACTTCGAAGGCGCGCTTGGTATGGGCTACTGCGTTGCTGATGGCAGCCTTACTGTTTTATGCAAGAATGGTTTTACGCAGGACTGTTTCTACTCACGACTATTTCTGATCAACAAGAAGGGATCATTCAATGAAACGCACATGGGCGATGGGTGTAGTGCTATTAACCACACTGCTGGCGATCAGCGGTTGTAATACGATTCATGGCGCGGGAGAGGATATCTCGGAAGGCGGCCAGGCGATTGAAAGAGCAGCGGAATAACCATAATGATGACCGTCTATCTTTCACACGGCCTGGAAAGCGGGCCCGGTGCCTTGAAAATTCAGGCACTCAAAGGGATCGCCGAAACGCTCGATGATTGTGAGCCGGTCGTTATGGATTACCGTGGCATGGCAGAGCCCCCCAGGCGGCTGGATCACCTGTTGGATACTCTGTCAAAACGCAATGATAATCCCGCAGCGTGTGTGCTAGCGGGTTCTAGCTTGGGAGGATGGCTGAGCGCTGCGGTTAGCGCTCAGCATCCCCTTTTAGGTTGTTTTTTACTTGCCCCTGCGCTTGGCTTACCGGCGTACCCTGAAACCTCGCCGATGATTCAGGCTCAGCTTACCCATATCATCCACGGCTGGCAGGATGATGTCGTGCTGCCCGGCCCCGTTATTGAACGCGCCCGATTACAGCAACTCTCGTTACGGATGGTCGATGACGACCATCGTCTTCACGCTAGCCTGGACACCATACTGAGCGACTTTGAGCGTTTTCTAACGCAGTGCCAAGCGCTTACCAAGCAATCAATGCTCGTTTAGCGCGCACAGTGGCAGCGTTATTCGTCTGCCAGGGCGGGTAGCAACGTCTTTAATTTACGCGTTAGTGTATTGCGCCCCCAGCCTAACAATTCTGCTGCTTCTCCTTTACGCCCACCGGTGTGCTTTAACGCCGTCTCAATCAGAATTTTCTCAACGTCGGGTACGGCCTCTTCCAACAGATGTGTATGCCCTTCGGCCAGAGCACGGTCGGCCCATTCCCGAAAGGCGCTGCGCCAGTCGCCATGACCGCCGCTTTCAGTTGCCTGGGGGGAGCGTAGCTCTGGCGGTAAATCCTCCACCAGAATTTCACGCCCAGACGCCATTACCGTTAACCAGCGACAGATATTTTCCAGTTGGCGCACGTTACCCGGCCACGCCAGGCGCGTCAGGTGCTCCTCGGTTTCGGCCGTGAGTACCTTGATGTCGGTGGCAAGTTCTTTGGCGGCTTCAGCAAGAAAATGCCGTGTGAGGCGTGGGATATCCTCACGGCGTTCGGCAAGGCGCGGCAAGTGAATGCGGATAACGTTCAGGCGATGGAAAAGGTCCTCACGAAAGCGCCCGTCATCCACCAGCGACTCAAGGTTCTGGTGCGTCGCGGCGATAATCCGCACGTCAACCTTGACCGGGGTGTGCCCGCCCACTCGGTAGAACTCACCGTCGGCCAATACGCGCAGCAAGCGAGTTTGGGTTTCAGCCGGCATATCGCCGATCTCATCCAGAAACAGCGTGCCGCCGTTGGCCTGCTCAAAGCGCCCCTGGCGCTGGGCAGCGGCCCCGGTAAACGCACCTTTCTCGTGGCCAAACAGTTCAGACTCAATCAGATCACGCGGGATGGCCGCCATGTTCAGGGCAATAAACGGCTTGCCCGCCCGGGGGCTGTGCTGGTGGAGTGCCTGGGCTACACGCTCTTTACCGGTGCCCGACTCGCCATTGATGAGCACAGTAATATGCGAATGAGAGAGTCGCCCAATGGCCCGAAACACCTCCTGCATGGCCGGCGCTTCACCAATGATTTCTGCGTTCAAACCTTCGGGAACGCTGATCGGCCGTTGGCGCTCGCGCGCATGAGCCACCGCCCGGCGCACAAGCGCCAGCGCTTCATCCACATCAAACGGCTTGGGCAGGTACTCAAACGCACCGCCTTGATAAGAGGCCACTGCGCTGTCGAGATCCGAATGAGCGGTCATGATGATGACCGGCAAATCCGGGTGCGCCTCACGGATGTGCGACATAAGATCCAGCCCATCAATGCCCGGCATGCGAATGTCAGTCACCAGCACATCCGGTGGGGTTGTCAGCAGTCGTTCCAGTACGGTATCGGCGCGTTCTATGCACTCTACATCAAGATCCGGCTGTGCCAATGCACGTTCAAGCACCCAGCGGATAGCGCGATCGTCATCCACAACGACCACCCGTGCAACCTCGTTACGTGTCGCCTCTATCATGATGCTTCTCCGGTACAATTAATAACCAATGGAATCAGTAAGCGGAACTCGGTGTGCCCGGGACGTGAGTCACATTCAATCAACCCTTGATGCTGATGCAGGATCGACTGAGCGATGGACAACCCCAATCCGCTGCCTTCAGCACGCCCTGACACCATCGGGTAGAAGAGCGTCTCTTTAAGTCCTTCCGGGATACCAGGGCCGTTATCGATCACACCCACCTCGCTCACTAACCGGTGGCGCTCAGCACCCAGGGTGAACTGACGCCGGGCACGGGTGCGCAGCATCAATTTGGGCACAGGGGTCTCGGCATCGCTCATGGCCTGCACGGCGTTCCTGGCCACGTTAAGCACGGCCTGGATCATCTGCGCCTCATCCCCGGAAAGGTCCGGCAGGCTAGGGTCGTAATCGCGGTGGATGGTGATATTCGGATGTTCAGCCACCAGCAGCGTTCTTACCCGCTCCAGCACTTTGTGGATGTTCACCGGCGCGTGCTTAACAATGCGATTCGGGCCAAGCATCGAATCCACCAGATCACGCAAGCGGTCAACCTCCTCCACGATGATATGGGTAAACTCACGCAATTCAGGCTTATCCAGGTCACGCTCTAATAGCTGAGCCGCCCCGCGGATGCCGCCCAGCGGATTTTTCACTTCATGGGCCAAGCCTCGGGCTAGCACTTTGATGGTTTCCTGGCGCGTGGTTAGCGCTTCCTCGCGGGAAATTTGCATCAAGCGGTCACGAGGCTCTACTTCCAGCAGAAGCTCGTCTGCCGACAGGGGCGTCACGGTGTAATCCACCGTCAGCGCTTCACCGTTAACCGGGGTAATGCGCGCCTCGCGCTGGGTGTAGGGATGAAAGGCATCCCGCGCCTTGGCCAACACCTGGTCAATACTTTCATCACCGCCCAGCAGGGTATCCTGGCTGCTCCCCTGCACACGGCTAAAGCTTACTGCCAACAGCGCTTCGGCGGCAGGGTTCATCCAGCGTACGCGGAGCTCACCGTCCAGCAGCAGCACTGCCATGGAGAGATGTTCTAGTAAACGCTGATACATGAAGTGTCCTGAATGTCGCTGATAAAAACGTTCAATACGCAAGAGAAACTGCAAAAAGCACGCCAGGTTGGCCCCTTTCATCAGCATGCACGCCTTATGGGCGCCAAGCCTTGATTCAACGAGCGTTAAGCGCGCAACCTGCCATGGTGCGATCCACCACATGCACTATTTTAGTGCATGGAGTACCGTTAAGGCGCACCCTCTCACTGGTTAAGTGCAATAAAAAACCCCGCCGAAGCGGGGTTTTAGGGCTATCGCGTCAAAACGCGATTAGCAGCTGTAGTACATATCAAATTCGATAGGGTGCGTGGTCATGCGAATACGCTCCACTTCTTCCATCTTGAGTTCGATATAGGCATCAATCATATCGTCGGTGAACACGCCACCTTCGGTCAGGAACGCACGGTCAGCGTCGAGCGCTTCCAGAGCCTGGTCCAGGCTGTTGGCAACGGTCGGTACCAACTTGCCTTCTTCTGGCGGCAGGTCGTACAGGTTCTTGTCCATGGCATCGCCAGGATGAATCTTGTTCTTGATGCCGTCGATACCTGCCATTAGCAGGGCAGCAAACGACAGGTACGGGTTAGCGGTCGGGTCAGGGAAGCGGGTTTCAACGCGCTTGCCTTTGGGGCTGACCGTATAGGGAATCCGGATAGAGGCGGAACGGTTACGGGCGCTGTAAGCCAGCATAACCGGCGCTTCAAACCCCGGCACCAAACGCTTGTACGAGTTGGTAGAGGCGTTGGTGAAGGCGTTCAGAGCGCGTGCGTGCTTGATCACACCGCCGATGTAATACAGCGCCATTTCCGACAGGCCTGCGTATTCATCACCGGCAAACTGGTTCTGACCATCTTTCCAGAACGACTGGTGAATATGCATACCAGAACCGTTGTCGCCAACCAGCGGCTTGGGCATGAAGGTCGCGGTTTTGCCGTACGCGTGGGCCACGTTGTGGATCACGTACTTCATTTCCTGAACTTCGTCCGCCTTCTTCACCAGCGTATTGAATTTAACGCCGATCTCGTTCTGCCCCGCATTCGCCACTTCGTGGTGGTGAACTTCAACGGTCTGACCAATCGCTTCCAGGGTGTTACACATAGCGCCACGGATATCGTGGAAGCTGTCGACCGGAGGAACCGGGAAGTAACCGCCTTTAACGCGCGGACGGTGCCCCAGGTTGCCGCCCTCTACCTGATTACTGGTCGCCCAGGCGCCCTCGTCGGAAGAAATCTTGTACATGGAACCCTGAATATCAGACTTCCAATGTACTTCGTCAAAAATAAAGAACTCAGGCTCCGGACCGAAGAAAGCAGTATCGCCCAGGCCTGTGGACTCCAGGTACGCCTCAGCGCGCTTAGCAATAGAACGCGGGTCACGATCATAGCCCTGCATCGTGGCTGGCTCAATGATATCGCAACGCAAAATCAGAGTAGCGTCTTCGGTGAAGGGGTCGAGGAAAGCAGTGCCATCTTCCGGGCGCAGGATCATGTCGGATTCGTTAATGCCTTTCCAGCCCTCGATTGAGGAGCCATCGAACATTTGACCATTTTCGAAGAACTCTTCGTCTACATCGCGGGCAGGCACGGTAACGTGCTGCTCTTTACCACGAGTATCGGTGAAACGCAGGTCCACCCACTTAACATCATGTTCTTCAATTAGCGCGAGAGTCTTGGCTGACATTGTGCCTCCGATATGGGCGTGGCTTAAAGCATGTAACAGTAAGCTATCGATAAAAGTGTTATTAGACAAACCCCGTCATTCAATAAAGTACGTGCCTGACAGGCCTATCCTTTTTGTTCGCTTAACATTTGCCTGAAATTGAATCACACATCGCCTAGCGATCATTTCAAACCGGCTATTGTTGTAGCACGCCGAGAGGCATCTGCCTACGGTGGCTAGCCGCTGACAAATATAATGCAGAGAACATGCCAATCCTGCACCAACATGACCGAAACAATTACTAACCTGTTGTTTTAAGGCATATAAAAGCTGCGTCTGCATGCCTCTCTATGACGCATAAGTATTTCCCGAGGCTTTTAAACACACACGGACCTGTTTTTTTGACCCAAAATAGATCAAACACAAGCATAAGCGCACCTAATTGGTGCATGAAAGACATAGAGCGCCCCTCTCGGCTTCCAACCCACCGCACAGCGCGTCAACGCCCTACACTTTTAGCCGCTTGCCAAACATCATGGCCCCGGCTTTTGTGGTGTTCGCCATTTTACTGAGCAGGATAGAGCCCGTGGCGCCCGTCACTATCAGCAGCAGCACGTAAACCGTTATAGGCAACGCCAACGGCATCACCAACGCATCGGTAATGGCAAAAAACATGGGGTGCGCCAGGTAAATACCAAACGAATACTGGTTGATATAGCGCACCCAGCGAGGCGCTGTGATGTCTTTTAAATAACGCATCGCTACAAGCGTTGAGAGTATGAACAGCGGTATCACCCACACTTCCTTGGATGAGAACTGCAGCCACCCCGCCACACTGGCCGCGACCAGCAGGCAAACCAACACGACCAACCACAAAGGCCACGACAGGTACTGCATCCATAAAGGCCGCAGCGGTGCCTGGGCTCCACTATCAAAGGGGTAGTAACGCACTAGCGCCAGGGCCAGAAAGAACAGATATATCCAGCCCAGAGGCGCTACCCAGAGCAGATACCCCGGCAGCGCCACACCCAGCCAATACGCCACTCCCCAGTACGCCATACTCACCCAACAGCTCACCCACAGCCACGGCACCGGGTTAAAGCGCCACAGCTGCCAACGGGTAAACAGCCAATAAGCGATATAAAACTGCATGGCGATAATCAAGAAATAACCGTGCCACCCGGCGAAAACAAAGTACTCCAGCGCATTGGCGACAAAGCCTACCGACTCCCCTGCCATGTACAGCCGGACCCACTCGGCCGTCGAGTAGATAAAGCCATATACCAGATAAGGCAGCATGACGTACTTTACCCGTTGGGCCAAAAAGCCAGGCGGCACTGCCTTGTCATAGCGCATGGCAAACACAAACACTGAAATGAACAAAAAGATCGGTGTGCCCAATACCAGCGGCAGGCGCATCAGGTCGGTGGCCAGGTTATCCACACGCTGATTAACGTGGTCCAGCAAATGAAATAAAAACACGGCCACGCAGCCGTACGCACGCAACCAGTAAATTTCCTCTATCCTTTTATGCATACCTGCTCCGTGTATGCCTGACATTCGCCTGCGCTGAACAGTGTCGGCGGGTACGGGGTACGACGCTATAACCTTGCGATAATTCCCGGAGGCTGTTTGTCGCTCTTCTCATTTTCAAGTGTATTTCACGGGTTGTTACGTTTCTTGTTGACCAGCCTGACAGCCCTGGCGGGCCTATGGAGCCTGTTTAACGCCGCCGTTGCTGGCGAGGTGCACTACGCCACCTTTGACTCGCCCACGCTGGGCCACGCCTACCCTTACACCGTGTATCTACCCGACCATTATGACGCCACTGCCGCCGAGCCTTACCCAGTGGTTTATCTGCTCCATGGCTCTTTTGGCAACGAACGAGACTGGCTAGCCAAGGGCAACCTTGCCCAAACTGCTGATCGTTTGATTCGCGCTGGACACATTCCGCCGGCCGTTTTCATCATGCCCGGTAGTCGCAGCTGGTGGGTAGACGGCCATAATGAGGCCGCCCGCAGCGCCTTTTTTAACGACTTGATGCCGCATGTTGAAAACCAGTACCGAGTGGGCGCCACGCGAGCGCTTCGCGGCGTAGGCGGGCTATCCGCCGGAGGGTTTGGCGCGCTTAATTTTGCCCTGGAAAAGCCCGAGATGTTTGCCGCCGCCGCAGCGCTAAGCCCGGCAAGCTATCTTCCGTATCCGCCGAGCAACTCCTCAGCACACCGCCATCCCGCGTTTTTGGATGAACAAGGCCATTTTGATACGGCTTTATGGGACCAGCTCAACTACCCCGCTTACCTTGAAGCGTATCGCATTAACGTAACGCCCCGGCCCAGCGCAGAAGAGAGCGACATCCCGATCGTGCCACTTTACATTAGCGCAGGCCGCAGCGATGTGTACGACGCCGAGTTTCACGCCCGTAAGCTACGCCAAGCCATGGAACGCATTCAGCCTAATGATGTACGCTTGGACCTCTACCCCGGCGGGCACACTTGGCGCGTTTGGCGTGCCAGCCTACCTGCGGCCTTAACCTTTATGTTTCAGCATATTGGCAAAGGTCCCATTAACCAATAACTAGCAAAACTAATAAAAACCAAACTACACTTGTGTTTTTCGGCCCACTTACAAGGAAACCACGATGCATCGACATATCGAATGGGAAGACCCCGGCAAAGACAGCGTATCCAAACTGTTTGCTAACGACCATCATGAACACGCCCGCATTGGCACCGGCGATATTTTATCCGCCCGCTACCAAGGCCACATTGTTCACGTAAAAGTGGAAGCCTACCGAGAAGAAGACGCCGTGAGTATTGGCAGCGTTGCCGCCATCATGGACACCAAAGGCCACCATCTTAAAGGCCTTCCTGATCTCAACATCGGTGACATTGTCCGGCTCCCCGACGACAAGCGCGCCTTTGAACACTGGGACAAGGATAAATAAGCGGTTCCAGCACTGTTATTTCAAAGAGCCTCCATCGAGGCTCTTTTGCTTAAAGCTGAACGCTAGCGTTAATTTCAATTATGGGCGCCTCTTGCTCTTTTCAACATCTAACCATCCTTCGCCTTTAAGCGCCATTGACCTTAGTCATACGTAACGTCAGGCTTCCGTGAAAATCCCCTTCCAGTACATGCTACGCTTAATGCCATCCCCCTTTGATGACAGGACTTTCCCGATGCGTTTACACCCTCTTTTAGGCGTACTGCTGTGCGTTGTGGCACTGCCAGCCTTGGCGCAAACAACCGATGAGTGGGCGGGTTACGACGATGTATTTGAGCGCGGTGCGCGGCAGGCCAATGTGTGGGAGTGGGGGTGGACAGGTATTTATGGCGCAAGCCTTGTGGTGGATGCTTACCAGGCAAGCGAAGCAAGCGACCGCGATGACCGTTTTGATGCGCGGATCGGTGTGGTGAAATCAGCCTTGGCGCTTGGCGGGGTGTTGCTGGATAGCCAGCCACACCAAGCGGCGTTGGCGCAGTACGAGCGTTTAAAAGCCCGTGGTGAGCTAAGCGGTGTGCAAGCGCTAGGGTTGGAACTTGCCCAGGCCGAGCGGGCACGCCGTGGCTGGGGTGAGCGGGTGAACTCACTGGTGATCAACAGCATTGCGGGCGGTATTATTGCGGCCGATGGCCGCGAGCGCGACGGGGCGATGAACTTTGCCATGGGCATGCTGGTCAATGAGCTTCAGATTTGGACCCAGCCCAACCAGGCGTCATCCGCTATTAACCGTTTTCAGCCCGCCCGCGTTTCGCTTGGCCCAGTGACGATGGACGGTGAATATGCGCTGCTGGTCTCTCCCCAGCAGATTAGCGCTACATGGCGTTACTAAAACGCCCTGTGGATAAGTTACTTTGGGATGAGTGTGTGAGCGCGTTTGTCATTGTCACGACGCGGTAAGCACGTAAAATATTCAGCAATTTTTTTGGCTTCGCCAATTGTTATGTTATAACTTATTCTATTATTAAGAGGGTACTCTGTGAGTCATCGCACGCACCGCCATAACCGGGAGGGGCCTTGCCACTTCTCTTTAATGTCATTGTCGGCCACGAAACGGCTGCTACTGGTGACGATACCGCTTGTGGCGCTGTGGGCGCTGGTGGTGTGGGCTGGTGGGTGGCCTAAATGAGTCAGCGCACAACATCACGCTTACAGCTTAAGAATTTGCACTTGGCCCAGGGGCATCGCACCGTGCTTGAGCATGTGGATGGCGATATCAGGCCGGGGGCTATTACGGCGTTAGTGGGTGCCAATGGGGCCGGTAAAAGCACTCTGATCCAGGCCATTATGGGCGAACTTCGCCCGGCAGGTGGCAACGTCATATGCAGCGTTCCTTCTGAGCGCCGTGCCTGGCTGCCCCAGCAGTTGGCGCTGGACTTAACCTTTCCCATGAGCGTGGAGGAGTTGGTCATGACCGGCAGTTGGCCAAGCCATGGGGCACTAAAAGGCTACTGTGCGGCGCACTACCGTAAAGGTCGCGACATCATGGCGCGCTTGGGTATTTCGCACTTGGCTCACCGCCCGTTAGGCGAGCTTTCCGGTGGCCAGCGCCAGCGGGCCTTGATTGGGCGTACGTTGATGCAGGAAGCCGAGCTGTTACTGCTGGATGAGCCTTTTGCCAACGTGGACAGCGACACGGTCGATATTTTAATCCGTATCCTGCGCCAGATGGCCGATGACGGTACGACGATTATTATTGTTCTGCACGATATGGACCATTTACGCCGCTTGGCCGATGAAATATTGATGTTAAACGGCGGCCATGCCCGCTGGGTGGCACCCAGTGAACTACATCATCAGCCACTGCCCGCCCAGGCAGTACCTTTTACACTGGGGGAGCACCATGCTGGAACTGCTTAACACGTGGCTAATTGCGCCGTTTGATTATGGCTTTATGCGCCGCGCGGTAGTCGGCGGGTTAGCGCTGTCCATTGCGGCCCCGCCCTTGGGCGTTTTTCTGGTGCTACGCGGCATGAGCCTGATTGGCGATGCCTTGGCGCACGCCATTATGCCAGGCGTGGCAATCGGCTTTCTACTGGCCGGGTTCTCGCTGCCCATTATGAGTATTGGCGGCGTATTGTGCGGGTTAATGGTGGCGCTACTTGCCGGAGCTGTATCGAAGATAGGCGGCCAGCGTGAAGATGCGGCCATGGCGAGCTTTTTTATTATCTCGCTGGCGGCGGGGGTCATGCTGATCTCTATGGGTGGCAGCAGCGTTGATTTAACCCATGTTCTGTTTGGGTCGATTTTGGCCGTTAACGCCACCGCATTACTACTGATTGCAGGCATCAGCACGCTGATTTTGGTGACCCTGGCCATCATCTTCCGCGCACTGGTGGTGGAGTGTTTGGACCCGCTTTTTTTACGCGGCCAAAACCGCCGCAACGGCTGGGTGCATAGCGTGTTTTTAGCCTTGCTGGTACTCAACATGACGGCGGGCTTTCAAACGCTGGGCACGATGATGGCGGTGGGTTTAATGATGCTGCCCGCCACCGCCGCGCGTTTTTGGAGCAGGCGCCTTGAGGGGCTAATGGCGATTGCCGTCGTGATCGCCATGGTCGCCAGTACCGGTGGCTTGCTGCTCTCTTTTCATCTGGATATTCCCTCGGGGCCCAGCATTATTCTGCTGGCCGGCGTGGGCTATCTTTTCTCGGCGATGTTTGGGCGCTACCACAGTCTGGCTGCCCGGCTAAGGCGTAAAACAGCCCCGCTCAGCGCTGAGGCATCTACGTAACATCATTCAACAGGAGTCGGTATGTCTTTACGGTTATCTTCGCGCTTATTGGTTGGTGTATCCGCCATGTTGGCACTGCCCGCGGCCATCGCAGCAGACCGTGTTCAGGTGGTGACAAGCTTCTCCATCCTGGCCGATATGGTCGAGAACGTGGGCGGCGAGCACGTTGAAGTAACATCGCTGGTGGGGCCTGACGGTGATTCGCACGTCTACTCCCCTCGCCCAAGCGATGCACGCGCACTGACAGAAGCGGACCTTGTGGTGTTCAACGGCCTACTGTTCGAAGGCTGGATGGAGCGGCTCATTGAATCCAGCGGCTACAACGGCGCATTGATAACGGCCACCGATGGCATTAACAAGCTCGACTACCATGATCATGGACACGACCACGATCACGACCATGGGCATGACCATGATCACGACCACGACCATGCGCATGGTGAATTTGATCCTCATGCCTGGCAGGATATGGCCCAAACGCGGATTTACGTTGCCAATATCCGTGACGGCCTGATTGAGGCCGATGAGGCTAACGCCGATGAGTACCGGGCTAACGCCGATAACTACCTGGCCAGCATGGCAGAAGTCGATGCTGAAATTCGTGAGCTCATCAGCGAAATCCCGGCCTCAACCAGCGTGATTACTGGCCACGACTCCTTTGGCTACTTCTCGAATGCTTACGGCGTCAACTTTTTGGCACCTACCGGCTTATCGACCGAAGTAGAACCCAGCGGCGCCAGCATGGCCGAGCTGGTGGACGTGATCAACGACCAGAACGTACAAGCCCTGTTCCATGAAAACATGACCAATCCTGCGGTCATTCAGCAGCTTTCTGAAGAGACGAGCCTGCCGATTGCCGGAACACTGTATGCCGATGCGCTTTCTTCCGAGGGCGAAGCGAGCACCTACCTTGGCATGATGCGCCACAATGCGGTAGTGCTGCACGACGCACTGGCCCAGCCGGGCCATGATGACCATGCGCATGACGGCCACGACCATACACATGACGATCATGACCATGACCACGGGCATGATCACAGCGAGCATAGCCATAGCCACTAGGCATTGGTTGCCAGGGTCAGCCACTCTCTAAAACAGGCCATGGCCTGGGTTTCTGGCCGCGATTGTAAGCGCGTCAGCCAGTACCCGCCTAAACTCACCGCGGTGCTGAACGGTTGTACCAAAGCACCGCTGGTGAGCGGGCGTGAGAACATTGAAGGCGGCGCCAGGGCAATGCCTACGCCCTGCTGTGCGGCTTCTATCATGGCAATAGAAGAGTCAAACACGATACTTCTTGGCACAGAAACACTGCTGGATAACCCCGCCGCCAGTAGCCACTGCGTCCACTCATCGGTGCGATAAGAGCGTAGCCATGTTTCACCCACGACATCGGCCGGCGTCTTTAGCCGGGTGGCGATGTCGGGCGTGCACATGACCGACAGCGAGGCTGGCAACAAGGGCTGGGCCGCAATACCGTGCCAAGCGCCCGTTCCAAAGCGGATAGCAAAGTCAAACCCGTCCGCGGCCATATCCGTGCGATTGTTATGGGTCGAAAGGCGCAGATCAATAAACGGATAGCGCTCCTGAAAGTCAGCAAGCCTGGGCAGCAACCAGCCGACGGCGAACGTGCCCACCGCGCCCACATTCAATACCTCCCGATAGTTCTGCTCGCCTAATTGATCCAGCGTGTGTGTAATCTGATCAAACGACGCCTTGAGGACCGGCAGTAGCATTTCGCCCTCTTGCGTTAACATCAGCCCGCGCGGCAGGCGGGTGAACAGTGCTACCTTCAACTGGCCTTCCAGCAATTTTACGTGATGACTAACGGCCGCTTGCGTCATGCACAGCTCGGCAGCCGCTCGGGTAAAACTCAGGTGCCTGGCCGACGCTTCAAAGGCGCGCAGGGCTTTTAGTGGTAAGTAGGGACGCACGACACAGACCCCCAAATTTTTCTAATGGCTTATGCAAAATATCGCTGTTTGTCACCTTGTACGGTTCGCCGTAACGTAAGCAACGAATCAGCGGGGCCAACGCCCGATGTTAATCAACAACACGTAACGGGTTTTCTGATGAACAAGATGTTAACAGCAAAGAATGCGCTTATTGTGGCAGGTTCGTTTCTTATCAGCGCTTTTGGCTATGCGAATGATGATCCGCGCAGTCTGCCGGTGGCGTCGGTGGTCAACGACACTATCGTAGCCTTGATGGACGCGCACAGTATCCCGGGCATGGCCGTAGCGGTGAGCGTTAGGGGCACACCCTATTACTTTAATTATGGGGTCGCCGATCAAGAGGCTGGCGTGCCGGTAACTACCGATACGCTGTTTGAGCTGGGCTCCGTCAGCAAGACGTTTACGGCGACGCTGGCGGCTTACGCTCAGGCCAGCGGTGCTCTGTCACTTTCCGACCCCGCCAGCCAGTACCTGCCAGCCCTTGAAGGAAGCGCCTTTGATAACATCAGCCTATTGGAACTGGGCACCTACACGGCGGGTGGGCTGCCGTTGCAGTTTCCAGATAGCGTCAACAACGAAGACGACATGGTCGCCTACTACCGCCAGTGGGCACCGACGTATGCGCCAGGCACTCATCGGCTCTATTCAAATCCGAGCATTGGATTACTCGGTTACCTGACCGCCCAGCGGCTTGGAAAACCTTACGCCCAGTTGATGGAAGCGCACGTGTTTTCAGCACTCGGCCTTGAACACAGCTACCTGCAGGCACCTGAAGACGCGCAGGCGAACTACGCCTTCGGGTACTCAAAAGAGGATGAGCCGATTCGGGTGAACCCCGGCGTACTGGATGCAGAGGCCTACGGGGTAAAGTCGAATAGCGCAGATATGCTAGCGTTCATTAACGCCAACATGGACAACTCAGCGGTGGATGAACCGCTGCGCGAAGCACTGGAAGCAACCCGGATGGGTTACGTCAATATGGGCGATATGACCCAAGGCCTCGGTTGGGAGCGCTATGCCTACCCTGTTTCGCTTGACCAGCTACAAGCAGGCAATTCGATGGAGATGGTGCTGGAGGCTAACGAGGCCGAGCAGCTTCAACCACCGTTACCGGCAGATGACGAGGCGTGGTTTAACAAGACGGGCTCAACCAATGGCTTTGGCGCTTATGTCGCCTTTGTACCCAGCCAGCAAATAGGCATCGTGATGCTCGCCAACCGCAATTATCCCAACCAGGCACGTATTGAGGCCGCCCACCATATTCTGACGACGCTTGCAGCGACGCCCTGAAAAAAACCGCCTTTATGCAACGAGCCTTCCTAAAGGCTCGTCATTAAAGCGCTCTTTTATGCATTGCATTTTGGGTGGTGGATAAGGAGACTTGCACTACCGCGATCCCCCCACTGCAAAGAGCCAATACCATGCGCCTTAACGCCGACTTTAGCCACTTTGCTTGCGTAACGCCGGACCAATATCAATGGGTCGATTCGCCCAGTGCGGGCGTTACGCGCATGATGCTTGATCGCATCGGCGAGGAAGTTGCCAGAGCGACCAGCCTGGTACGCTACGCGCCCAACAGCCAGTTCACCGCACATACCCACGACGGCGGGGAAGAGATTCTTGTACTAGAGGGCGTGTTCGGTGATGAGCACGGCCGCTACCCCGCGGGCACCTATCTGCGCAATCCTATCGGTACGGGCCACACCCCGCACATAGGCGATGAGGGCGCGCTCATCCTGGTGAAGCTTCACCAGTTTGCAGCCAATGACATTCTTCAACTGGCCGTACCTGCCCACCGTTTACCTTGGCAGCCGGACCGTCGCCCAGGCATTACCTATAAAATGCTGCATACCTTTGGCCAAGAGCGCGCCAGCCTGGAGCGGTGGGAGGCGGGCGTGACGATTGTCTACCCAACGCTGGGCGGTGGCCTGGAAGCGTTTGTTCTGGAAGGCACCTTGTGCGACGGCGATACCGAATACCCGACGGGCAGCTGGTGTCGCTACCCTCCCGGCGCCGCTCCCCAACTTAGCGCGGGCAGCGAAGGGGTCAAGCTCTACTTAAAACGAGGGCACCTGCGGCTTGATTAACGTGTCAGGCCAAGAAATGGCAACAGCGTAAGCAGTGCCACCATGACGACCGCCACCATTACCAGGGTGACCTGAAAGGGATGCGCCGCCAGGCGGCGCCATAAGGTAGGTGCATCGCCTTGGCTCACGGCCTCGGCGTGCGCTTGCCGAGCCTTGGTGAAGCGCTCGGCTTGATACACCGCCAGTGCTGCTTCGGCCGCCTCACGCTGGGTTTCATCACGCAGCCAGATCGCGTCCACCCCTAAGCGGAAAAAACCGGCCTGCGTTTCATAGGTATCAAAACCATGTTCTGCCAGTAGTGAGCGGACTTCCATGGCTTCTTCATCGGTAACGTAGCGCAGCCGAAACAGCAAGTGTGCCATATCAGTCGCCCATCGCCGCCATTAGGTCGGCCTGGATAACTTCGATCCAGTAGCCGTCCGGGTCTTTCACAAAAATGACGCCCTGCATTTTGCCTTGATCCGCCCGCTTTATGAACGTTACATCGTGCTCATCAAACCATGCCTGGGCCGCTTCCAAGTCCGGTACGCTAAAGCAGATATGTCCAAAGCCCTGCGGTTCGGCATTGCCATCGTGGTAGGCAAAATCGTCCTGGTCTTCGGTGCCCCAGTTATGGGTAAGTTCTAACAGCCCCTTTTGGCTGAAGGTCCAGGCTGTACGCGCCTGGGTATCTTCCGGTACCTGGTCGCTGGCTTCCAGGTTCGCCAGAAAGTAGAGCGAAAACTGCATCTCTTCGAAATCCAGCCGACGCAGTACCTGCATGCCAAATACCTGGGAGTAAAAGGCCAATGAACGCTCGGGGTCTTTCGCCCGCAGCATCGTATGGTTTAAGCGAAACCCTTGGGTTTGCGCAGGGGCCGGACGAACGCCTTTATGCTGTTCACCTTGCAAAGTCATCTTGGGCTCCTTGTGGGGAATTATGCTGTTAAATGAATTGATTGAGCGGTTATCTTTGACAAAAACCATACCGTGTACAAGCCTATCGCTAACCGTTTCACACCGCATGATGCCGTTGTGATGACATACCATGAGGGCAGAGCAGCCATTATTCCAGCCCCGCTTACCCTACCGGCCTCCCCTTACACATCGCCTGCGCTTTACAGCACCGCCCAAGGCAAGGATAGTAGCCTGACGACAGGGGCGCTTGAGACGCTCAAGCTGAGATGCACCCTTAGAACCTGAACCGGATAATACCGGCGTAGGAAGTCGCGGTGTCATCACACCCGATCTACGCTGTGAGGTGGCCATGACATCACTCCCGCTGAGCGACGCGCTTTCCGCTGTACAACGCACCACGCCGTTAGTGCACTGTATTACCAATTTTGTAGCGATGAACAGCACAGCTAACTGCCTGCTGGCTGTCGGCGCTTCCCCTGCCATGCTGCATTCAACTGAGGAAGTCGCTGAGTTTACTCGCTTGGCCGGGGCACTTTCGATCAATATCGGTACACCTTCACCACACTGGGCAGAAGGTATGCAACTTGCCGCCAAAACGGCCAACGAGCGCAATACCCCCTGGGTATTGGACCCGGTTGCGGTGGGCGCCACTTACTACCGTCAAACGCTTTCACAAACGCTATTGGCTTTTAAGCCCAGCGTGATCCGTGGCAATACCTCAGAAATCATGACGCTTTCCGGCTTGACCCACGCGGGCCGTGGGGTGGATGCCACAGCCTCTACGGATGAAGCGCGTGAGGCCGCCATTAACCTCGCCAAGCAGCAGCGCTGTATTGTCGCGATGACCGGCGTGCAGGACTTTATTACCGATGGCACTCAGCACTGGCGCTTGAACGGCGGGCACGCGCTTATGCCGCGTGTCACTACGCTTGGCTGCGCGTTAAGTGCCACCGTTGCCGCCTTTGTAGCGGCCAGCCCCGGAGCTCCCTTGAACGCCACGTTAGCCGCACTTACAAGCTTTGCTATCGCGGGTAGCCGCGCTGGACAACAGGCGGCAGGCCCGGGTAGTTTTCAGGTAGCCCTGTTGGACGCCTTGTATCAGCTAACACCTACAGACGTCCGTCAGTTTACCGGGCTGGAGGAAGGCTAATGCGTTTTGATCTTTCGCTTTATCTGGTCACTGACGCTCAACTCTGTCAAGCCGCAGGGCTAGAGCGCACCGTTATTGAGGCCGTCAAAGGGGGCGTCAGTTTTGTTCAACTGCGCGATAAACACGCAAGCGATACCGACATGATTGAACAGGCCAAGCGCTTGAAAGCCGCCCTGGCGGGTAGCGGGGTACCACTGGTGATTAACGACCGCTTGAACGTTGCCTTGCAAAGCGGCGCCGATGGGCTGCATGTCGGCCAAAGCGATACAGCGGCTCAAGAGGCGCGCACGGCCATGGGGCCAGAGGCAATCATCGGGCTTTCGATTAATACCCTTGAGCAGCTTCACGCAGCCCCCGTAGCACTGCTCGACTACGTGGGCCTGGGCCCGGTGTTTGCCACCCAAAGCAAGCAGGACCATGCTAAACCGTTAGGGTTTGAAGGCCTGGCTCAGCTAGCCGCGGCCTGCACCTTGCCAAGCGTGGCCATCGGCGGGCTAAAGGCTGATCACACCCAGCAGGTCGTTGCAGCCGGTGCCAATGGCTTGGCGGTTATCTCCGCCATTTGTGGCCAGCCTGACCCTTACCAGGCCGCACGGGCGTTTGCTCGACCATGAACCAGCTCGACCATATTGCCGCCTTTGTGAAAGTTGCCGAGCTTGGCAGCTACACGCGGGCCGCCGAGGCGCTGGATCTTTCCCGCACGCGGGTATCGCGCATTGTCATGGCCCTTGAAGAGACGCTCGGGGTGCGGCTTATTCAGCGCACCACGCGACGCCTGCATTTAACCGCCGTGGGCGAGCGCTACCTTGCGCATGCCCAAGCAATTTTACAGGCGCTTGATGAGGCTGCCGCCGACGTAGGCAGCGGTATTTCTGAAATAAGCGGCCGTTTGCGCATCAACGGCCCCATGAGTTTTGGCATGCGTCACCTCTCCCCGCTGGTAGCGCGCTTTATGGTGGCGTATCCTGGCCTGGATGTACGCCTGGATTTAAGTGACCGCCGCGTGGATCTTCTCGAAGAGGGCTACGATGTGGCCATTCGTATTGGCAGCCTGCCCGACTCAAGCCTGGTTGCCAGGCGTCTGACACGCTGTCAAATGCTGTTTTGCGCATCTCCGGCGTACCTTGAAACCCATGGCGTGCCGGCAAACGCTGAGGCGCTTTCGCACCACCGCTGCCTGCGTTACCGCAGCGGTTTAGCCAATAACGACTGGCGTTTTGAGAATATGACGCTGACACCCCAAGGCCCGCTTGAAAGCAACAATGGCGATGTTTTAACCCATGCCGCCGAGGCAGGCATCGGTATCGCTCATCAACCCAGCTTTTTGGTAACGGAGAGCATTATCGCTGGGCGCCTGGTTCAGGTACTGCCACAGATCCCTCCTAAAATGCTGGATATTCATGCTATTTACCCTGCGCGGCGCTTTTTACCGGCCAAGGTAGAACGGTTTATTGAAGTGTTAGCGGATGCGTGGGGCAGCCCGCCTCACTGGGAACAGGAGATGGGATTGTCGCCTATTTCGCAACAGTGATGTCTAATACGCGTGGATTATCTCTGCCGCAAACGGACGTAAAGTATCTCCATTGCACTTGCACCACAGCCCAATGGAGATATCCCATGAATGCATCTACTTCCACCATGAGCACCAATCTTCAGCCCCACGCCATCGCGCTGCTGCGCATATCACTTGGCGTGATGGCACTCGCCCATGGCCTGACCAAAGTGTTTGTGTTTACCCTGCCAGGCACGGTCGGCTACTTTGAGTCACTGGGCCTGCCAAGCTTTATAGCCTACTTAACGATTCTGGGCGAAGTTGGCGGCGGCCTGGCCTTGATTCTGGGTATTTATACGCGCTGGATTAGCCTTGCGATGATTCCTTTATTGCTGGGTGCTACGTCCGTGCATCTTGGCAACGGCTGGATGTTTTCCAATGCGGGTGGTGGTTGGGAATTCCCAGCGTTCTGGACCGTTGCCCTGCTCGTGCAGGCTGGCTTAGGCGGCGGCAGCTTTACACTGAATCCCCGCGTTAGCTAATCGCTTTAGGCGCACCCTAGCGACTTTTATTTATCAAATTTTCTCCGCCATACCTTTGCTCGCGCCCCGCTAACTGCCGGGGCCTTCTGCCAGGAGACGTTGTTATGCTACCCAGTCTTTTTATATCCCACGGCTCTCCCATGCTGATCCTCACCCCGACCCCTGCCCATCACTTTTTACGTGCGCTGGGCAAGCGACTGACGCCCAAGGCGATCATTGTGGTTTCGGCGCACTGGGAAAGTCAGACACTGAAAGTCAGTACCAGCCCTTGGCCAGAAACCCTTCATGACTTCGGCGGTTTTCCCCGCGAACTGTTCGAGCAGCAGTACCCGGCACCTGGCGAGCCTGCACTGGCCAACCGCTTGGCCAAATTACTGGGTGCCTCAGAAGTGGAACGAGGATTCGACCACGGCACCTGGGCACCTCTTTCGTTGATGTTTCCCAAGGCGGATATTCCTGTCGTTACGCTATCGCTGCCTGTGCGTTGGTCCAACGACAAGCTGATTGACCTAGGCAAGCGCCTAGCACCACTGCGTGAAGAAGGCATTCTGGTAATCGGGTCGGGCAGCCTGACCCATAACCTTTACGAAACCATGCCGCTCGATAACCCAATGCCCAACTGGGTCGGCACTTTTGCAGAGTGGGTCGATACCCAGCTTGTGAACAATGACCGTGAGGCGTTGCTTGCCTGGCAAGCGGCCCCTGAAGCGAGCAGAAACCATCCAACGCCCGAGCATTTTCAGCCGTTACTGGTGGCCATGGGCGCAGGCGGTGATGTCACACCGCTCCACCGCAGTGTTGAGCATGGCGTGCTGGCAATGAACGCGTACGCCTTTGCCTAAGCGGTTGTGCGCGTACGCGTGCATGGGTGAAAAGCCGTTGTGGGTCGTGGCATCAACCATAAAAAACCCCACCAGCTTTATGCTGGTGGGGTTTTTTTACATTTAAAAGAAGGCTTAAAGGCTTGCGTTGACCACCATGCACTCCATGCCTTGCAGTTGTAGTTCACGGCAGGCCTCACGGGCGCGGCGCTCATCCAAAGCCACCAGGCGAGCACGGTATACCGGCGTTTGACCTTCAAGCGTGTCCACCTCTACGCGCCCGGCTAAATTTTGCGTTAAGCGTTGGGCCGCTTGTTGTGCCAGCTGCTGAGCCTGCCCTTGCTGGCTAAATGCACCCACTTGGATACCCCAGGCGCCGGTCGGGGGGGCTTCCACCAAGCGCTCACTTTGAATAAAGGCCTGCAAAGGGTCAGCGTTAGACGCGCGAGCTCCCTCGGCTGGGCCTTCAACGGTGATCGTGGCCAGTTGCTCATCTACACTAGTACTGGGGGCAGGTGACAGCGCGGTCGTTTCAATACTGGCAAGCATTTGGCTTGGCGCGGGTGTTGGCACCTCGGGAGGAGCCACGGGAGGTGTAGAACCACCAAACCCCATAAACTCCTGAGAAAAACTGGTATTGGCGATCCACGTACGATGATCGCGCAGCTCAGCGCGCATAAAGCCTCTGTCCAATAAATTGGCCATATGAGTGTCACGCGATGCAGCGCTAAAGCCGCCCATTACAATGGCGACTAAACGGCGGCCGTCATGCGCCGCTGTCGTCGCTACGTTAAAGCCAGAGGCACGAATAAAGCCGGTTTTTAAACCATCGGCGCCGGGATAGTCACGTACCAGACGATTATGGCTGGTATGACGCTTATCCCGATAGGTAAATTCCTGAAGCCCAAAATAGTGGTAATACTGTGGAAAATCTTGCATGACACGCACCGAGAGCGTGAGCATGTCCCGCGCGGAGGTGATTTGCTGGTCATCAGGAAGTCCCGAGGCATTGCGGAAGGTCGTGGCCGTCATACCTAACTCTCGCGCCTTTTCGGTCATAAGCCGCGCAAAGCGCTGCTCGCTACCGCCCAACGCTTCAGCCACCACAACGGCCACATCATTCGCCGAACGCACAGCCAGGGCGCGGATAGCGGTATCGACAGGAATAGTGCTGCCCGCAGAAAGCCATAACTTGGTAGCGGGCATAGCCGCGGCCTGGGCAGAAACAGCGAGGGGTTCATTGAGCGTTAAAGTGCCGCTTTCCAGCGCCTCAAAGGTCATGTACAGCGTCATCATTTTGGTCAGCGAAGCAGGATAACGCGGTGCATCCACATTTTCTGCGTATAAAACTTCACCGTTATCAAGATCGACCACAATACCTGCGTAACGTGGATTCGCCTGCACGGTCGAGGTGGTGATGATCAATAGCAGTAACATCGTTACCGCTAGCCATGCCCTCGACGCCTTGTTATCGTTTACTCCCCTCGTCACCATGTCTGCCCCTTGATGATTCATTTACGCTGGAAACGAGACGCACACTTTTTCCTCGGCCTGCACGCGTACACCCCCGCATTGAATAATGCGCCATGAATCAGTTCCCAAGGGTAAACAACTGCAGCGCCAATGGCCCCGTCAATTCACTCTAGACTAGCACGCTCGTCGGACAATTTAACGTTTATAGCGGCATTACTCGATACGCCAGG